>NZ_OY782776.1:0-300000 GCF_963678245.1 uncultured Sunxiuqinia sp. | reverse complement strand
ATACTTCGTACGATTTTGAAAAATCTAAAATCTGCTGAACTGATTTTTCCGATGGTGAAAATAATCTTTCACTCATTTCTGTAATCATGTCATTCTCCTCCCTGCTTCTTGAATCAATCTTCTTCAGAGAAAATTGATCGTTGTGGTACGTGTTAAAAAAATAAGATAAGGTAAAACTTTTCATCATAGGCATTTTAGTTTGTTTCGAAATTCAAATAGAAAACGTCTATGCTAAAAGTTTATTGTTCGCAAAACCGTTAAATTTTGGTCAAGCTTAAGTTATTCTTTTCAATCAGCTTGCGGAGATTGATTAAAGCGTACCTCATTCTTCCCAAAGCAGTATTTATGCTAACATCAGTATGTTTCGAAATTTCTTTAAAACTCAAGCCCATGTAGTGACGCATGATAATCACTTGTTTTTGATCATCCGGAAGTAAGTCAATCAAATTTCGCACATCTTCTGTGATTTGGTCACCAACCAAACGGTCTTCAATATTTTCGTCGGAATATCTCTGCGAATTGAATAGATCAATCTCAGTATCATCATTTGAAGTTGTACTTAATAACTTCTCTTTTCGAAAGTGATCGATGATCAGATTATGTGAAATTCTCAACACCCAAGAAACAAATTTACCGTTTTCTGTATATTTACCTGTTTTGAGCGAACGAATAACCTTTATAAATGTATCCTGGAAAATATCTTCTGCGAGCTGGTGGTTTTTCACAATCAATACAACATATGTAAAAACCCTGTTTTTGTGTCGATTGACAAGCTCTTCTAAAGCGAGCTGATCACCATCAATAAACTTTTGAACGAGCATATTGTCGTTCATCGATTCTGAATTGAACATTACTTATCTATTTATATTTCTAAATGTCGAAAGTAAAGTTCTTCTATAGGCAATCAGATTTTTAGTATGAATAAAACAATTTGTTATTTTTGCACAGGGTAAAAATGTGAGTTTTTTGAATAAAAAACAAATTTATCTCGCCTAAAATTGATACAGCTTCCATGACAAACAATAAACTAGTAGCTTCAGAGATCCATATAAAGGGTGCACGAGTACACAATTTACAAAACATTGAACTAAAAATCCCCCGTAATAAACTTATGGTTATTACCGGACTTTCGGGTTCAGGAAAATCATCACTTGCCTTCGATACCTTATACGCAGAAGGCCAGAGACGGTATGTTGAAAGTTTATCATCCTATGCCCGTCAGTTTTTAGGTAGAATAAACAAACCCGAAGTTGATTTCATAAAAGGCATCCCTCCGGCCATAGCTATCGAGCAAAAAGTAAATACGCGCAATCCACGATCTACTGTCGGTACTTCAACCGAAATATATGATTACCTGAAATTGCTTTTTGCTAGAATTGGTAAAACAATATCACCGATATCCGGACAAGAAGTAAAACGCCATCGAGTAAGTGATGTCGTCAATTTTATCACCTCGTATCCTGATGAAACCAGGGCTTTGATTTGCTCTCCTCTCGTTCCGAAGAATGACCGATCGATGATGGAGGAAGCTGAATTGTTGATGCAACAGGGATTCTCCAGAATAGAAACTCCCGGGGGAATCAAACGCATTGATCAATTATTAGAAAACAAAGGCACTGATTTTTGCTCCGAGCAATGTAATATCGTCATTGATCGGGTGCAGGCAAGCGATGAAGAAGATAACATCAGCAGAATAGCCGATTCTACTGAAACTGCCTTTTTCGAGGGCCATGGCTCATGCCTGGTAAAAATATATAAGGGTGATGAGGTTATTGAGAAGACTTTCTCAAATTTATTTGAGGCCGATGGTATTGAGTTTGAAGAACCCAATGAACATTTATTCAGCTTCAACAATCCGGTTGGTGCCTGCCCCACGTGTGAGGGCTACGGAAAAGTAATTGGTATTGATGAAGACCTGGTCGTTCCCGACAAGTCATTATCAATTTACCAGGACGCTGTGGCATGCTGGAAAGGCGAAAGCATGCAAAAATGGAAAAACGAACTCATCCAACACGCATCTGATTTTAACTTTCCGATACACCGCCCCTATTATGAACTAACAGAGGAGCAACACCAACTGTTATGGGATGGCAATTCGTATTTTGAGGGACTCACGGCCTTCTTTAAAATGCTGGAGTCGAAAAGCTATAAAATCCAATATCGGGTAATGCTCTCACGCTATCGTGGCAAAACAACCTGCAATGAGTGTAGAGGAACCCGACTAAAAAAAGAAGCCGGCTATGTAAAAGTTGACGGCCAGTCTATTCAAGATTTGGTGCTGTTACCGGTGACCGAGTTAAGAGATTTTTTTAACGACATTCAGTTTTCTGAGCACGAGCAACAATTAGCCAAACGGATACTCATCGAAATTAAAAACCGATTGGAGTTTTTGGATGATGTAGGATTAGGTTACCTAACAATAAATCGCCTGTCTTCCTCGCTCTCAGGAGGAGAATCGCAGCGTATTAATCTGGCAACGTCGCTTGGTTCAAGCTTAGTTGGATCGCTCTACATTCTAGATGAGCCCAGCATCGGCTTGCATCCGAAAGACACGGAACGGCTTATTAAAGTGTTACGAAAACTACAACGAATCGGAAACACCGTATTGGTTGTGGAGCACGATGAGGAAATCATTCGGGCAGCTGACGAAGTTATCGACATTGGACCTGAAGCCGGTGTTCATGGAGGTGAATTAATTTTTCAGGGCGATCACGAAAAATTACTGACCGCAAAGAATAGCTTAACAGCAGATTACCTGAATGGCACAAAAAAAATTGAGATTCCAAAAACACGAAGAAAGTGGAATAACTTTGTCGAAATAAAAGGCGCTCGCGAAAATAATCTCAAAAATGTCTCCGTCAAGTTTCCATTGAATACCATGACGGTTGTGACCGGAGTGAGTGGATCGGGAAAATCAACCCTGGTAAGTCGAATTTTATATCCGGCTATCGCAAAACGATTTGGCGGATACGGCGAAAAAACCGGACAACACGATACGGTTTCCGGCGACTTTAAACGACTGACCTCTGTGGAATTTGTTGACCAAAACCCGATTGGGAAATCGTCGCGTTCAAACCCAGTCACTTACCTGAAAGCCTACGATGAAATCCGCAAGCTTTATGCAGAGCAGCAGTCAGCCAAATACCAGGGATTTAAGCCCTCGCACTTTTCGTTCAATGTTGATGGAGGACGCTGCGAAGAATGCCAGGGAGAAGGTGAAATAAAAGTTGAAATGCAATTTATGGCCGACATTCACCTTCTATGCGAAAGCTGTAAAGGGAAACGGTTTAAGGATGAAATTCTGGAAGTGCTATTTAATGGGAAAAGCATTCACGACATTTTGGAAATGACCATCAATGAATCGATCAAATTCTTCGGGAGTAGTGCTGGAACGACTGAGAAAAAAATTGCAAAAAAGCTTCAACCATTGCAGGATGTTGGTTTGGGATACGTGAAACTAGGACAAAGTTCGTCAACTTTATCTGGCGGTGAAAGCCAGCGGGTAAAATTGGCTGCATTTCTTTCCAAAGAGAAAGACTCACCATCACTGTTCATTTTTGATGAGCCAACCACCGGACTGCATTTTCACGACATCAAAAAATTGCTGGATTCATTTAACGCGCTTATTTCAAGAGGACATAGTTTAATTATCATAGAACACAATCTGGAAATTATCAAGTCTGCCGACTGGCTCATCGATTTAGGCCCTGAAGGTGGTAAAAACGGAGGACATATTTTGTTCGAAGGCACACCCGAGAACCTGGTAAAAACGGCTGACTCACACACTGGGAAAGCCTTGTCTGAAAAATTATAAATTATTTCAAAGCTGCTTTGAACGATATTCTTTCAAACGAAATAAAAATCGGTATCTTTGCGCAGTCAAACTGAGTAGATAACGGGATTCTGTTATAAGTAATTGGGAAGAATAACTAGTCGCTGCGTTCTACTGTAAAATCAAGAAAAATATATGAACTTTTATTCGCATACGTTTAACATTCCGGTCATGGGACTGGGATATACTTTAGACACGCCTGTACGGGTTGCACATTTAGGAATATCGTCAGTTCTTTCGTTGGTAGATGACGTTTTGATGGAGAAGATGCGTGAATTTTATTGCGAAAAATTTGACCTTCCCTACCAAAACATCAGCAACAAAGTAGAAGACTTTAGAGCAAAACGCATTACTGCCTATCTCAATTTGGTTGACAAAATAGTCAATTATAAATATGATGAGCTGGTCAATAATTTTCATAAAAAAGGAGGTGAATTAGATAAGTTCATGGAACTACTCCCTAATTCAACCCAGATTCGTGAAAAGTTTAATCAGCTTTCTGAAAATAAAAACATACAGGACGCAAAAAACTGGATTCGCAACCATCTGACCCCAGGAAGTATTGATGTAAACATCATGACCAAACTGGATAAAGCTAATTTTAAGGATCGCGAAAAGCTACCAGCCGAATATAACGATGCACATGCTGCATTGAGAGGTTTTGCCAATAGTGAATTGAGTTCGTCATTGGTACTTTCAGCGGGTATGAATCCAAGACTATACAGCTACCTCGAAAACTTTTCAGATTTCTACCCGGACGAAAACGGGCAACTAAAGAAAAAGATTATCCTCAAGGTAAGCGATTTCCGTTCGGCTATGGTGCAAGGACGCTTTTTGGCAAAAAAGGGTATCTGGATTTCAGAATTCCGTGTTGAGTCTGGATTGAATTGTGGTGGACATGCGTTTGCCACACAGGGCTATTTATTAGGTCCTATTCTTCAGGAGTTTAAGGAGAAACGCCAGGAGTTATTAGACTCTACCTTTGACGTTTACCAGAAAGGACTTCAAGACAAAGGTTTAACAGAGCTGGGAAAAGCTCCCGAGATGAAAATTACGGCCCAAGGTGGTGTTGGAACCAATGAAGAGCATCAGCTATTACTTGACGAATACGAATTGGATAATATTGGCTGGGGTAGCCCATTTATGTTGGTTCCCGAAGCGTGTAATATCGACAAGCAAAGTCTGGACCTGCTAAAAAATGCCGGCGAAGAAGATGTGTATTTGAGCGATGCGTCTCCGCTTGGTGTTCATTTTAATAATGTTAGAGGAACCAGCCAGCAAAATGAAATTCAGAACTATCTGAAAGCTGACAAACCGGGCTTTCCATGCACCCTGCGCTATTTGGTTTTCAATACTGAATATACTGAAGAGCCCATCTGCACCGCTTCAAAACAATATCTGAAAAAGAAACTCAAAGAAGTGGATGAATCGGCACTTACCGATTCGGAAAAGCAATGGAAGAAGAGTAAGCTAACAGAGAAGGAATGTTTGTGTGAAGGATTGACCAATTCAACCTATTTGGCAAACGGACTGACAATGAACAACAAAAGAGAGGGTGTTAGCATTTGTCCCGGGCCAAACATTGCCTATTTCAAAGAAGTAGTTTCGCTGCAAAAAATGGTCGATCACATTTATGGCAGAATCAACCTCTTAAAAGATGTCAAACGTCCGAACTTGTTTTTGAAAGAACTCAACATGTATGTTGATTATCTGGAGAAAAACTTGAAAGAAGCGCAAGCCGAAGAAGATAAAAAGCAATTGGGGTATTTTAAAAAGTTCAAGAAAAACCTACAGGATGGTATTGACTATTACCAAGACTTCTTTAAAAAATACGAACATAAGTTGCAGGAAATGAAGAAGGATGTTTTTACTGAACTGGATATCTTCAAGCAAAAATTAGAGCAAATCAATATTTGATAAAATACATCTCACATCAAATCCGGCTAATGAAATTTAGTCGGATTTTTTTTGCCAATTTTTATCCTCTTAACGACACTCTTCCATACTTATTCAGCGACCAGTCTACCCGCATTGAACTGCAGTTTAGGGAAACATGACACGAGTTTGTTTAACGGTGACTCGAGTCACCATTTTACTGACTTGAGTTACCTTTTTGCCGACTCGAGTCGGTTTTGAAGTGGGGGGGATACTTCGGAAGTACCCCCTAGGGGTGTTAAATAGACCTTTCCTAGAGTAGAGACAACGGTAATGTTCAATAAACTGTGTCAACTACAATGCCTGGCTGGAATACTGAAAGCTTATCCGATTAATAACTCGGCATAAGCTTTCAACCCACAAACGTTCTTTGACCCAGTGAAACAGCAACTTATACACCTACCCGATCCAAGGACAACGGGAATAGTATGCCCGGATACCACGAAAAAAAGCCATCAATAGCCAAATCGCCGGCAGGATGAACAGAGACAGATGCTTATAAAAAGGCAAAAAGAAGAATGCAGGAACCGACAAGCCCATAGAGCGTCGACGGGGAATAGCCCAACTATATATCCATCATTTGAACCTTCCGTTCACAACCTACTAACAATATGAAGGATTATTCATACATTTAACATCGCATTTATACGATGGATAAAATACTAGAACGTTACCATGCATTTTAAATGAAGCTTCGAGCAAAAAATAACACAACAATTCAATATATTTTGGTGTCAAACGGCTCACCAATTACTTCACCTATTCTTCCTCCAGAAGTATTCGATAGTGACGTTGTAGACTTTATTAAAAGTTGCCCTACTGACATAATGGAATTAAGGGACTCTTTAGATTTTTTGGAAATCTATATGAGAAACCTTTGGAGTATTGGATATGACTTTCAAGTTTTTAATATTAAAGATTTCAATTTCGTAGAACCTATTATCAACTCAAGTCCCCAAATACAGGTATTCTTTCTTGATGCTTCAACCAAAGAACACGAACAACTTTTTGAGAAATTAGAAGATGATAAATCCCACATACGTTTCTTTCATTTTTACAACTCAAATAATGAAATAAATGATGATAAAGGATTGCTACTTTCTCCTTCCAATTTTATTGAAACTATTATAAAGAATCAAAGGAAAATCCTTAAGCATCTTAATTTAGTTGATGTAGAGATAAGCCCATCTGTTTTCCTGGGACATAAGGAGCTTCATGAATTCTATTATTTCGTTCCAACAAGAACAAATTTCTTTTTAATAAATCGAATAATTGGAAATTTTGGATATGATGAATCAGACTTAACCCTCGAACAGAAAAAAAAAGAAAGACATATTGAAGAAACATCAAAAGCTCTAAAATCACAACATTCATTTGAACGACAAAACCTATTTGTTAATCAAATTAAAAAGATAGATTTTCATTTTCTTGTAGCATATCGAGAGAAAGCTCTTAATCCTGCCAATTCAATATCACCTTTTTTACCTCCTCTTATTTTAGTAGTTCCATTTCATAATCCTGACTTAAAGGACATCTACGGCAATAAAGATTTCACTGATTTATTACAAGTAGAACAAACTGAAAACTATATAAACCTAACTGACACAAAACAAGGTTTTGAAATGACTACAGCTGGCATGGATATTCAACGGAAAAGGATTAAATATCTTGATGATATTTCATTTCTACATTCATCTTTTTCATATAGTCCGACCGTTAGGTTACCTCTTAAAGGTAAATCTTTGTATCGTGAATTATCATTTTTTAGAACGAGTGTTTTCCCAAACATAAGCGTAGCAAAAAATAGAAGAAAACTTAAAAAGACAATATACAAATTTGGAAAAGCCTTAAAAGAATTGACAATATCCTCAGAACTGGAGAAATTAATTAAAAGACGAAATGGGCAAATTGTAACAATTTCAGATTTACCAGTTGAGTGGACGTTAATTGATGGAATTCCATTGTCATTTACTCACGATATATGTCGCCTTCCTGAAACATCACTGCATGGTTTAATGTCATTTTATTCTCATAATCAAGTTACTGAATATGCAGTTCCAAAGGATATTTTAAAGAAAACACTGGTAGTTTTAGGTTCAGATGAACCATCTTTTCAAAAATGGCATGAAGAGGTTTATAGATTGTCAAAAAGAGATGGTTTTTCAATTATTCAATGTAATTGCTTAGATGATTTAAAAAGTGCAATAAATAAACTAAACCCTGATTTTCTAATCTTTGATTGTCACGGTGGATATGATGAAACAACTCGTTCTTCTTATTTAAGAATAGGTAGAGAGAATCTTGATGGAGAATACGTTGTGAAAAACCAAATATTTGCTCCTCTCATTTTTCTTTCTGCTTGTGGAACAGCTCCAACTTATGGAACGATGAATCCTATTGCAAATGCCTTTTTTGAAGCTGGTGCAATATCAGTTACTTCAACATTTCTACCTATAAATATTGATACGGGTTCAATTCTATATTTGCGAGTTTTGAATAAATTAAAGTATGCTGCAAGCCATGTTATACACAAAAATTGGTTAGAGTTCATTTGCCATCTTATTCGAACATCTTCTATGAATGAAGCATATAGATTGGCTCTAATGAAAAAAGAAGAAATAAATCCATTTGATTTTTTCGACTCCAATGTACATGCACTAATGGATTCATTAGTATTTTCAAAAAGGAGAGATTTGTACGCTTCAATGGATAAGAAGGTTTCCACATTAGCGAATGATGAAAGATTATATTATTCGGAGGTAATTCCTGAATACCTGCTTTATACAAATTTAGGAAGAGGAGATTTAGTCCTTTTTGAGAACTGGAAAGATGAATTTAAAACAAAAAACGTTTGCTAATCGAGTGGGAAGCCGCTAGGCTAAAAGCCTAGCGGAGAACCCCTCATATACTCTAGTACAAAACAAATTTCTAAGCCACTTTTTCTGAGAAGCTGTTCTTATTTTTTCTTTCCCTGGGATCGAAACAGATATAGTCTTCCCTATACGGAGTTTTATTCTTCACAACGCTATAGATTGTCCGTAATAGTTTACCTTGCCCATCAGAAACAGGAGTCTGTTTTACCTTGTTGCAGTTTGATCAATTTTCCGCCACTCACGGCTAATAAAAAAAGTGACGATTAAAGCGGAGCATGTATCAGCAATTGGCATTGAAATCCATATTCCTGTTAACCCGAAATACGTTGGAAGGATAAAAAGGAGTGGAATAAGCACAATCACCTGGCGAAGTAAAGTTAACAGAGTGGCTATTTTAGCTTTCCCGACCGATTGAAAGAAATTCCCGACTACGACCTGAAAGCCAACAACCGGCAAAGCCAAGAGTCCAAGTCTCAGCCCCTGACTTCCCAAACTCAAAAGCTGTGGATCCGAATCATTAAAGAAGCGAACAATAAAACCGGGCGTCGATTCAACAGCAATAAACGAAATGACGGAAATAACTGTAGATGAAATTATTGCAAGTCGTAAAGTCTCCTTTACCCTACCTCCTGACTGTGCTCCAAAATTAAACCCGATAATTGGTTGCGAGGCCATATTAATGGCTACAATGGACATGATGATCAGCGTAACAACTGAATTCACAATTCCCATTGCCCCAACAGCCAAATCGCCTCCAAACTGAATAAGCTTAGTATTAATAAGGGCTTGCACCGCGGAGTTGGCAGTTTGCATAAAAAACGGAGCCATGCCAATCAATAGAATCTCCTTCATAATCTCCGGATCCAACCGGATATATTTCGCCCGCAACTTAACAACCGAACGCTTACTGTGAAAATGAAGCATCACCCAAACGGATAGTGACATCATTGAGATGACCGTAGCATAAGCAGCTCCTTTCACACCAAGGTCAAAAACAAAAATAAATATGGGGTCTAAGATAATGTTCAGGCCAGCACTCAATATCATCGAATACATGGCTATTTTGGCGTTTCCCTCACTTCGGATCACGTTGTTCAACGAAAACCCAACGACCTGAAAAATGACGCCGACTAAAATAATATTCAGATAGTCGTTTGCAAACCCAACTGTTTCTGCTGTAGCGCCAAACATCTTCAGCATGGGTGCTTTTATCAGAAAGCCGATCAACGAGATCAAGCCAGAAGCCAGAATCATCATCAGAAAGCTATTCCCCAATACGCGCTCTGCCCGGTCCATATCGCGTCGTCCCATATTGATTGACACTAACACACCGGCACCAATACCAATCAGCATTCCGAACGCAATCATAATCAGCATAACCGGAAAGATGACCGAAACAGCACTCAATGCGACAGCACTAACTCCCTGGCCAATAAAAATACGGTCGACAATATTATAAAGCGCATTTACAAAAACTCCGATAAATGCCGGAATAAAATATTTTAACATTAACCGAGGAATATGCCCCTCGCCCAACTCTTTTGTTCTATCCATAAAAAAAACTGAGCACAAATGTAAGTATTCGATTCAATAAACCGGGTAACAAACCGTCCTCATTATTCTTTAGGAAATATTAAATTTGCATTCAAAATACAATTGTTATGACCAAAGAAAACTCAAATAGAATAGACAAGACAACCCTAAATCGCCTAAAATCGGAGAATACGGACACCGCAATCGAAGCGATTTCGGAATTGAAAGAGAAGGGACATGCAGGCTATGTTCCTATCTTGATTGAGTTGTTGCATACTTCAGACAATCCGGAAATCAAATCACGCATTTTTAGGTTGTTGGCTGAGTTAAAACAAAGTGATGCAATCCCCCTAATCATTGATGCTATCGAAAATAAAAAGTATGCAAACGAACGACAACAGTTGGTTAGTGCCTGTTGGGAAAACGGTCTGGATTACAGCCATCATCTCTCCTTGTTTGTTGATCTTGTTATTGAAAATGATTTAGAAATTGCATTTGAAGCGTACACCGTTATTACGAATATGTCGGGTAAAATTTCAAAAGAAATTGCCGATAAGGAAAGTGAAAAGCTTAAGCGAGCGATGTTAGAAGCCGATGATCAACAAAAACAACTGATGCACGATTTACTGGACTTCCTACCTGCTTTTGAACGTGGAATTGAACCACAAACATTTTAAAGAAGAGAAACTTAAGAAAGAATTAACGGGAAATCCGATACGATTGCAAGAACTGTTCGTTTTTAAATATGTTGTATTGCTAAATATCCGTCAACAAAAACCGGACAAAACGTGATTATATTCAGGCTCACAATCGTTTTACTTCTATTCTTGCTTACCTGTAGGTCGGTTCACTCACAGGAATTTTCCGACATTCAGCAATATCACATTCCGATTCTGTTGAATCCCTCATACGTGGGAGCCACAAAAGGAGATCGATTAATCATATCACCGGTTAGCACCCGAAGAATAGACACAAAATCATACTTAAGATACCTGAGTCATGACTTCTTTTATAAAAAACGTTCATTAGGACTTGGCTTCATCGGTGGAGCTCAAATGGACTATACTCAAAATATATTTGTTCCATTTTTTGAAATCGCTGCTGCGAAATACCTTCCCAAGGGGCACGATACCTTTCTAATTCCATCAGTAACCATTGGCTTTCATCAACCCTTAAAAGAGTATGGCTTGTTTCACCTTGACAATTTGATCGATACCAGAGAACACACAGCCTATGCTCCCGGAACTTCTCTTTATCGGTCATCCGAATTTATTGCTGGCGGAGGTATTTTATTAGCAGATTATAATGGCAGTGTTGGACTATCTGCAAAGTACAGGCGATCCTTTTTCAAGAATCCATACGAAGATAAATTTGATGTTGAAGCCTACGATCTGATAATTCATGCCGAGAAGATTTTCACATACAAGCATCGTGATTTACTATCTAAAGCCTACATGATCCGACCACGATTGGTGATTCATGTTGGCAACGAAACCAAGCAATTATTTACCGGAGTAACTGTACAGCGAAAGAAATTTGAAATGGGCATTGGTTTTTTACCAAACTTTGATTCAGGAAACACGCGTTTTTCAATTAACACGGGTATCGATTTGGAATACTTTAAAGTGAATTATCTGGCATCCGTTCTCAACGACACCGGAGAATTCAGAGCCTTTATGCACAGCATCAGCCTTCGGATTATTTTCCCAGAACTTAAGCGATATGGAATCCCGATACCCGGTATCATCCGCAACTTATAAAGGCTTAAAAACCAAAACACACGTGTTCTATAACAGCCTTCAATTTCTATTCTACAATCTTCAAACTTTAATATTACTTTTACGAGCCAACCGATAAACCAGGACTAACCGCACGTGAAAAAGACTTCATTCTTAATTCTATTGCTCAGCCTGTTTTCCCTTGCCAGGGGACAAGATGCTGAATACTCTCAATTTTACGCTAACCCAATCTACTTAAATCCTGGTTTCGCGGGCACTTCGGCGCTCCCACGAGTGATTATTAATTATCGCAATCAATGGCCTCAAAAAGGAAATACCTTTGTTAACTATAGTCTGACCTACGATCAGTATTTAAAAAAACTGAATGGTGGTTTAGGAATACAATTTTATCAAAGTACCGAACTCAACGGACTGGTTCAGAATTCATCCGGGTCGTTTTTCTATTCACACCATATCAAGGTAAGTGAACGTCTGTTTTTTGATGTTGGCCTACAGGCTGGCGTGGCCTATAAAAAACTGGATTATGGTCGACTCATTTTTCCCGACATGATTGACCAGTTAACCGGACATACTTTTCCCGGAGAGCAGGAACAACCTGAAAATTCAAGCATTATCTATCCTGATTTTGGATTTGGCACACTGGGGCAATACGATTCATTTTTCTTTGGATTTAGCCTATCACATTTAACTCAACCAAATGAATCAATCATTGAAGGTGACCAAAAAGGAAAACTTCCCATGAAGTTTACATTTCACGCAGGTTCGCGCACACACAAACTTCACAGGGGGCTTTTATCTCGCGAGTTTACACTGTCGCCCAATATTATTTTCCAACAACAAGGGGCGTTCTCACAAATCAATCTGGGCATGTATATTTTAGAGAAATCCCTATCGGGGGGAGTGTGGTATCGTCAGAATATTGGCGTTCATCCTGATGCCGTGATTCTGATGCTTGGAGTGATGAAAAACCAGTTTAAAATTGGATATAGTTACGACTATACCTTGTCAAAGCTTGCCAATTACTCCAGCGGCTCACATGAGTTTTCGCTCACTTTTTTCTTCGGAGAAGCACACAATAGCCGTAAAGCTTTACTCATTCCTTCTCTTTAATATACCAAGGTTACCGTCCCGCCTTGTTGATGGATCCTGTTTATAAAATCCTGATAATCAACCAACCAGATGTAAACTCCGGTCGGAGCATTCTGCCCGCTTTTTGTTTTCCCGTCCCATCCTTCAAAAACATTTTGGACTTCAAAAATACGTTCTCCCCACCGATTAAATATCTGCAAGTGATAGCCGGCTTCTAAAATACCTTTGGGAGCTAATAAAAACTGCTGATTCAAAGTGTTGCTGCTATTCGGACTAAATGCATTGGGAGGAAATATCCGATCGAAAGCGACGAGCACTTCCTGATATGCAGTATCCGTGCACAGAAATTCATTTTCCGCAATTAGTTCCACGTCAAACCATCCCATTTCATTAAAACTGTAAGCTGGTGCAAAATCGGTCGAATACCCTAAGCTATCGCCAAAATCCCAATAATAATTTTGAGCATTTTCACTACGATTTTCAAACTCGAAATTCGGTCTCACAATACTAACTTCAGTTGTATCTGCCCGAAAGGAAGCGGTTGGCTTAGGAAAAACCCGCACGACTCTATCCAACCAAGCCGTATCTACACAGTTGGTTACCGAGGACTTTGCGATAGATGAAATATTAAACTCGTGATCCGGAGTATAAAACGTATTCATCAACTGGTCAGCCGCTGGTTGATATCCATTGCCCTGATTAAAGCTCCACAAATAGGTCAGTGCATCCACCGAATCCAAAGGCAGTGCCTGAAAAGAAACATCCAAAGGGGGACAACCTTCTAACGGATCAGCTACTAGCTGAACCCAGGGTTTACGTTTAAATGAAAATTCCCGTTTGTCACTCTCGCAGCCAAACTCGGTTGTAATTTGCAATGAAATGGTGGATTCCGGCTTATTTTTTAAACTTACTTCAAATGGCCCCTGTCCTACCCCCGGATCCTCCAGTATCTCATTCGAATCTAAGTTAGATAAACCCCAATGATAAGTGTCTTGAGGATTGGCAGATCCCATGTATTGAACTTCAATCGTATGACCAAAACAAGAATCAGGATCAAGATTTGTTTCAACAGACGGGACCGGCCTAACTTTAATCAATTCCTCAATTAAACCGTAATTCTCACACCCTTCATTTGAAATTATTCGCAAGCCAACATCGTAAGTGCCATCTTCTGCATACGTATAAGTTGAATTTTTACCACCACCTACGCCACCATCTCCATAATCCCAGTAAAACTCAGAAACGGATTCGGTAGTTTCCGCTGAGAAGTCAACTAAAAAAGGTTCACAGCCTTCATCATCCGCAACAAAAATATTCAAGTTTGGAATCACATTAATATGTTGCCAAGTTGTATCACTCAAGCAACCTCTTTCGTTTACCAGCAAACCTAAATCTCGTTTATCCTGACTTTCAAAACCTAAAGCAACTGTTAAATCGGTTATTCCAACTCCCGATGCATAAACAGAGTCGAGAAAAAACCAGTTGTAAGTTGCATCAACAGTGCCATCACCTTCATACATTACTTTCAAATTATAGCCATAGCATGCAGAGTCATCAATACTAAATTTACTAGTTGGAATATTATAAAAGTTTAGGTTTAAAGAATCAGTTGTTATGCATCCGTAGTTACTTTCGACACTTACTTTAGTTTTATATGTGCCATAGTTTACGACCTTCGCTGATGACTGAGCTGAATTTAACGAACCAAAACTTAAGCCAGACGAGATCGGTTGCCATTCGACATTGCCATGGTCAACTTCTATTTTGACTTCGCCCGTTTTTTGATCACAAAACAAGGTATCAGTGTTAGTCAAATCAATTACCGGATAGGGACGAAATGTAATTGCGACTTCTTCATCGGTAAAACAATTGAAGTTATTTCCCACTCGCACTTTATAGCTTCCTGTTTCTGTAGCCGTGATGGATCGCCGGTCATCGCCGGTGCTCCACTCATAAAAATCATGGCTCCCGGCATCCAGTTCACTTGTACTCCCTTCACAAATATTTTTGTCACCTCCTAAATCCAACTTAGGACTAGGTTTTACATTCACCTTGAAAAGGGCCGAATCAACACAAGTCCCATTTCTCGAAACAACTTTATAAATTGTTGTGTCCATTGGAGTAGCCAACGGATTTGAAATGTATGGATCATCCAATCCTGTCGTCGGAGTCCATTCGTAATTCCCGGCAAACTCATGATTCAACCGGATTTCCTGATTTTGGCAAATTGTAATGTCTTGTTTATCATCAAAATCAATATTCCAAACATTGATATCTAATACGGCTGATAAACTCACGTCAGGATCATTCGGCATACCCCCAAATTCAACGATATAACCTTGAGGATAATAATACTCCGACGAAGAGCCATCTCCTTCATTTCTCAGATCGTTCCACGATTTACTTGGTTGACTGGGATTTTGATTGATGTGCGCATAATCCTCTCCGAGCCCTCCATTAAGATTGGGGTATGAATTATTAGGCTCACCATTGCTCCAAAAAGAAAATCTGCCATCGACTCGAGATCCACCGTTATAAGTTCCGCGCCAAAACAAGGTTCCGGCATCCGGTCCGGTCATCCATTTCCAATCACCTTCAACCTCCTCGTCGCTTGCTCCAATCCAGCCTACCCCTTTTACTTTTGTCCAAACAAAATCATTTTCAATTCTGGAAAGAATCGTAACCAGATAACCATGAAGTCCGTAGTAATTCATCTCTTCGGCCTCTTTTTTTGCTTCAGTCCAACTAATTCCCCGGTGTCTAATGTATCTGTAAAAATGCTCTGTTTCAGGCAAATAATCAACATTTTTCAAAGTAATCGAAATCCTGCGAGTTCCATTAGTAGGCGAAGTAAGCAGATTGGTGTATTCAATATTTTGAACCGCATCCTGGTATTCCGACGCTGCTGCATTTCCCGAAAGAATCAAGGTGCCTGTTGCACCATCCCAACGCGCTTTAATTTTAGATGTTTCCTGAAAACTTAAGTGATCCTCTCCCGCCTGATAATTTGAAATTGAGATTTTCAGACCTCCCTGAATGACAGGACCCTGAATGCCGACACGATTACCTAACTTAACAACTCCCGTGCAATAATCAATCGCATCAGAGCTTACAGATTGTATTTGTAACACGTCAGTCTGCGCGCAGGCAACTGATAGAAAAAAAAGAAAGGTAAAGGTTAGTATCGTCGTTTTCATGAGCAGATCTCCGGCTAACTCCTGCTCGAAAAATATTTCATGAATTGTGACCGTTCGTACATCAGTGGATCTTCAATTTTTGCATAAGATAATCGACCTCTGAAAGCATCGATGGTTTCAAAATTCCACTTATCCATAAAGGATTCCAAATCGGTTAGAATTCCATTAATAACCTGCGCTCCTTCAATATAAACAACCGAACAAATTTGGGTTACCTGAGCACCAGCCAGCAATTGTTTGGCAACAGCAGCACCATTATGAATACCTGTTGAAGCTGCAATCTCCAGCTTTGGAAATGCAGCACTAACTAATCCGACCCAACGCAATGAGCGACGAATATCTGCCGGAGAGCTGAATACTTCTGATGAAGAAAGTTCAAGCTTCTCTAGGTTGATATCAGGTTCGTAAAAGCGATTAAACATGGTTACAGCCGACGCTCCGTTGGCCATCAGCTTCTCGGTCATAGAAACCAAATTCGAAAAGTAGAAACCAATTTTCACTGAAACCGGAATGCTGACTTCCTTTTTTACCTTGCTCAACACATCAATGTATAACTGCTCTACTTCAGATCCATCCTGCAAGCGACTAGTAGGAACGACAAATAAGTTTAGTTCCAACGCATCGGCACCAGCCTGCTCAAAGTCCTTCGCAAAGCTCATCCATTCCTTTGCCGACACACAATTAATGCTGGCGATAATCGGAATACCAACCTCTTTTTTAGCATCCTTCACCAAATTCAAATGTGCTGATACTGAATTATCACGAGTATAACCTCGAATATAGTCTTCAGCCTCCGGATAGGAATTTTGCGGGTCCTTTTTGATCAGATGCGTTACTTCGCCACTAATCTGCTCTTCGAAAAGCGATTTTAAAATGACCGCACCGGCTCCTGCCTTTTCCAATTCTTTAATCTTTTCAACTGAGTTTGTTAAGCCTGAACTGGCTACGATTACGGGGTTTTTCAACTTCAGCCCCATGTATGTGGTTTCCAAATTTGCCATTCTATTGTTTTTTTGTTCCGAATATATTAAAAAAATAGTGCCAAAGATATGTTATTTAATGGTATTGACGTTCTCCAAAAATTTTGCTCCCAATGCGAACCATTGTACTACCCTCTCCTATAGCCAATTGATAGTCGCCCGACATTCCCATTGATATCTCGGTAAACGAGTTTTGATTTTGAAAATACGCTTCTTTCAATCTACTGAAAATGCTCTTTAAGGTTTGAAATTCCTTCCGTACCTGGTTCAAATCATCGGTGTAAGTTGCCATGCCCATCACTCCTCGAATTTCAACAAATTGTAGATCTGCAAAACTCGGATTAGTTAAAATATCGACAGCTTCCTGATAGTCTAACCCAAACTTGGTTTGTTCTTCAGCAATGTGAAACTGCAACAGACAAGAAATTACACGATCATTTTTACGTCCCTCCTTGTTGAGCACCTTCAACAATTTTAAACTATCGATGCCGTGAATTAAACTGATAAACGGAGCAATGTACTTGACTTTATTCGATTGAAGGTGCCCAATAAAATGCCATTCGATATCCTTTGGAAGTTCTTCGTATTTGCTTGTTAACTCCTGGACTTTGTTCTCTCCAAAAATCCGGCAACCGGCTTCATAGGCCTCCAGAATATCCTCATTGGGCTTTGTTTTTGAAACAGCAACCAGTTTCACTCCTTCTTTCAGATCAGCATTGACATGTTTATAATTTTCAACAATTCCCATAACAATAAAATTGAACCACAAATCTACAAAAGCAGCACAACATGAGCATGCAAAATCGCTGTTTTTTCATGTTGAAGCAAAAGCCACCCGGCTTGGAATGCACATCATTTTTCTATCTTTGCATCTTTCATGCAGGAAGCTAAAAAACATACTATTTTCAAAATGAATGAATTGGGAAAATCAAAAACACCTTTTGTTTTCCTTATTGATTTTGATTTTCAAAAACCATTAATTTGGAATTGGGAAGAAAGTAAAAAGGATGTGGTGTGGCAAACTCCCAAGCATTCGAATTTCACAACAAAGAAACAGGAAACGAAAGATTTAAACTGGAAGGTGCATCCTGTTTATTATGGGCGCTACCAAAAAGCGTTCGAGCTTGTTCAAAAGCACTTACACAATGGCGACAGCTACTTGCTCAACCTGACCATGCCAAGCGATATTGAAACCAACCATAGCTTGGATGAAATTTTCCGAATCAGTCATTCTCCATACAAAGTGATGCTGAAAGATCAGTTTGTATGCTTTTCTCCTGAAATCTTCATCCGCATAGAAGAAAGTAAAATTTCGTCCTTTCCGATGAAAGGAACTATTGATGCAACATTAGCGAATGCGGCTTTCATCCTTAAAAGCAATACGAAAGAACTGGCTGAACACAATACTATTGTTGATTTGATCCGAAATGATTTAAGCATGGTTGCCGATCAGGTTCAGGTAAAGAAATATCGTTATCTGGATCACATTAAGTCCAATCGCAACGAGCTGCTGCAAATGAGTTCTCAAATTACCGGGGAACTACCTGATCACTATTGTGCGCATATCGGAAGTATCATCGGAAATTTACTGCCTGCCGGATCGGTAAGTGGAGCACCGAAGAAAAAAACTGTCGAAATTATTAAAGAAGCGGAAAAATACGACCGTGGCTATTACACCGGAATATTTGGTGTTTTTGATGGCACAAACCTCGACAGCTGTGTCTTAATTCGTTATCTTGAACAAGAAAATAATAAGCTAACATTTAAGAGCGGCGGCGGAATTACTTTTCAAAGTAACTGCGAGCAAGAATACGAAGAACTAGTCAAAAAAGTATATGTGCCTTTTGCTTGAAACCATAAAACTTGAAAACGGTCGATTCGCCAATCTGCCGTTCCATAACCGGCGCTTTAACAAAGCCCGCCGGGAATTATTCAATCTGCCTGAACAAAATTTAGCCGAAATTATTAAGATTCCGGAAGCGAACCAAACAGGCATTTTCCGATGCCGTGTGTTATATGGTGAACAGATTAATCAGATCGAATTTATTCCGCACCAAAACAGACAAATCAACTCCATGCAAACTGTTCGGGATGACTTGATCAACTATTCGTATAAATATGCTGATCGCACAAAATTACAGCTACTATTTGATCAGCGGAAAGATGCCGACGAAATCATCATTATCAAAAAGGGGTTAGTTACCGACTGCTTTATTGGCAATCTGGTGTTTTTTGATGGGCAAAGTTGGTTAACTCCAGACCATCCTCTTTTACAAGGGACACAGCGCGAAAAATTGCTTGCCGAAGCAAAAGTCAAAGCAGTCAGAATAACAGAAGAAATGCTTTTTACTTTTGAAGAAATTGGAATGATCAATGTTTTTTATGATTTGGAGAACATGCCTCGAATAAAAGCTTCTCAAATCAAAAGCGCGATACAGTCTAAATAACAACCGCTTACAGTCTACCAACACTTCAGTCATTTCAATTTTATTGATTGAAGTCTAAAAAAAGTCTCAGGGATGCTATCCAACCTATTTTTTTATTCATTCAATTTTGTATTTTTCGACAGTATTAGATGTAAAAAAAATCGGTTAGTAATTGCCTGTTTAAGGAACAAAAGATAAGGAGGATAAAACCATGGCTGACAGCAAACCAAGAGTTATCAAAGATTTTGAAAAGTTAGAGAATAGAATCCAAGAGCAAATAAAGTTGGTGCATCCTGAGGGGTTCAGCCAGCATTTAATCACCTTTACCAATAAGGATGGAATGCTTGTTAGTGCACTCCCATTTGAAACGGACGAAAAATACTATTTGGTACGAATGACCGTTCAGCAGGCAGAAGACATCATTAGCGATGATGATGACTATGATGATGACGGTTCGCTAAAAGATGAGTCGCGCATCGATTTTGAGGACAAATATGCCGAGTTGGATTACATTGCCGAGAACATTGAAAATAGTTCGAATGGTGATGATGATGACGATGATTAGCTTGCAAACGTAAAAGATATGGGGAAGGATGATCCGGGCTAGGATGATCCTTTCTTCATTAAAGGCTCCTCTGGCTTTGCCAAATCCTCTTTGGTATCAAGGATAATTTGATCGATATCAGCTGATGAAATATAATGACATTGAGCTGCGTGCCTGGCTGCGTCTACTGTATCTTTAGCCAAAATCATAGGAACATTTTGGTTCCTCAATCCGTCAATAATTTCATTTAACCGTTTGTTGATTCTTTTTTTCTTAATTGTCCGGATATAAATGGCTTTCACCCGATTGGGGAATTCTGATGTAATTCGGTTATAGATTTCCGGATCGTGCTGGCCATTATCGCCAATCAGAATAAAAGACATCGTTGGATAGGTTTCAAAAAGCATTCTTATTTTCTCATATTTATGCTCGTGATTTCCACCTCCCGATTTCCAAAATTTCAAAATATTCATTTTCAACTCTCGCAACAGAAAGACCCCTTTCGGAAAATTATTAAAACGGCAGAAGTCTTCCAGCAAATCGTACAAATTCCACTCGCTGCTCGACACATAAAAAAAAGGATTGGCTTTTTTTCCATTCACCCCCGAGTGCAAGGCTCTGTAAAATGCGGCTACCCCCGGGAAAGGCTTTCGGGTTCTGGCATTTCTCCATAGCATCAGTCTAAGCTTGCGCAGTGTTTGCGTCGCATGACTAATCAAAATGGTGTCGTCAATATCTGAAATGACTCCAAAATCCAAGTCGTTCCCGGGAATAAATAATTCGCCTTTTGCACTCACCTCTTGATCTTCTCCGGTGATATCCGAATACAGTGTTGCCACATACGGCAACCATTCTGAATTCGAGCGTATTGCATGCGAACTATTCGTAAAAGAGGTTTTAAAAAGACCATTATCCTCAGTAGTCACATGGTGAAATTTTTCATCAATTTCTATTTTGACATCAACTCCGGGAATTTCATCGCTGGAATATCGCTTAATCATGCTAAGCATATTCATCCAAACTGAGTTGGTTTCGAGAGTTTTTGCCAACCCCTTATCTTCGGTAACATAGCCATTCACAAATAACTGACTACTGTTTCCAAACCCCCGATAGGCGACAATTACAGGAATACCTAACCATCCCAACCGATGCTTTAAATATAGCTTTATTCGCTTGGAGATACTCTTTGTCTTTCGCTTAAAATAAATGAACGGTTTTACTCCCTTTACCATAAAATTGTAATTTTTGGCATAAGTTTTATAGCTTTCCTTATTAAAACATGCACAAGATATGCCAAACATGGAAACAAACCGGCGCCAGAAAATTCTATTCATTATCAACCCAATATCCGGCGACATTGATAAAAATCACCTCAAAGAAAAGATTCAGGGGCTTTTTGGGGATCAGCATTCAGAATACGAGATCTTCTCCACAACAGGTGAAGATGATGCTAAAAAAATTACGACTGTACTTGCTGAATACGCTCCTGACCGGGTGGTTTCGGTGGGTGGAGACGGAACGTTCAAACTTGTTGGGGAAGTCATGCTCAATAAAGATATTCCAATCGCTATATTACCACTAGGTTCCGCAAATGGCATGGCCACTGAATTAGGAATACCCCAAAATATTGACCAAGCTTTAAAGGTAGTCACGAGTATCAGGAAGAAATCAATCGATGCACTGAGAATCAACGACCGACACATCTCATTCCACCTAAGTGACATTGGACTAAATGCCCAAATTATAAAGCGTTTTGAAAACGATGACACCAGAGGTTTTATCGGCTATGCGAAGCATTTTTTCAAAGAACTACTCACCTCAAAACCAAACAAATACCTAATACTTATTGATGGTGAAAAAATCATTCGGAAAGCGCATATGATTGTCCTTGCCAATGCCTCGAAATATGGAACAGGAGCAGTAATCAATCCCAAAGGAACTATTGATGACGGTAAATTTGAAATTATACTGATCAGACCCTACTCGTTCTGGCATCTATTTCATATGATCATTCCCTTCTTTTCTCGAACAATCCATGAGTTGGATTACATCGATAGTTACAGTTGTAAAAAAGCATCCATCAGAAATTACAAAAAAAGGGAACTTCAAATTGATGGGGAGCTAATTGGACGAATAGAAGAAATAAGCGTGGAAATAATTCCTCATGCATTACAAATATTAGTTCCCGATCAGGAGACTCAATCAATTTTTTCCAGAAAACTGGATTCGTTGTTCGACAAAAATTGAAACGACAAGAGCGCTCTTGGTTCTGTGTCGTTTAAAAACTTCCCAGCAAATATCAATGAACTCCTTTTAAAATAGTAACTTTGCGGCCAACTAAAAAATACTGCATGATCAAATCGATGACCGGCTACGGAAAGGCCGAATTTGAAACCGGAAATAAAAAAATCACTGTTGAGTTAAAAACGTTGAACAGCAAACAACTGGATATTAACTCCCGAATTCCCGCACTTTATCGCGAAAAAGACATCGTTATCCGAAAGGAAATGAACGAGAAACTGGTGCGAGGCAAAATGGATTTCTCCCTATATCTTGAAAACCTTGGAACTGAAAGCAATTCAGTGATTAATGAGAATATTGTTACTGCCTATTTTCAACAACTGAGTTCAATTCAGGAAAAAATTGGATTACCGGTTACTCCTGAGGTCATGCAATCTATTTTACGACTACCCGATGCTGTAAAAACGGTATACGAAGAACTGGACGAAAAAGAATGGGAATCCATCCATACCAATCTGCTAAAAGTAATCGAAGCTGTTGATCAGTTCCGCTGTCAGGAAGGCATTGCCCTCGAAAAAGATATCCGTTCCAATGTCAACGAAATTTTGGATTTACTAAAACAAGTTGAGCCGTTCGAAAAACAACGGTTGGAGAATATTAAAACCCGAATTACCGACGGCTTAAATGAAATTGCCCTCAACGGCAATGTAGATAAAAACCGCTTTGAGCAGGAGCTAATTTACTACATGGAAAAACTGGACATTAATGAAGAAAAAGTCCGGTTAGCCAACCATTGTGAATATTTTCTGGAAACCATGGAGAGCAGCGAAGTTGTTGGAAAGAAACTTGGCTTTATCGCACAGGAAATTGGCCGCGAAATCAATACATTGGGAAGTAAAGCCAACGAAAGTAATATTCAGCGAATCGTAGTTCAAATGAAAGATTCACTGGAGCGAATAAAAGAGCAGATGTTGAACGTATTGTAATTTTTTACGTTTAACGATTAGTGAATTGATTTTTTGATCATGAAAAAAGGAAAGTTAATCATATTTTCAGCACCCTCAGGAGCCGGAAAAACGACCGTTGTAAAACATTTACTTCAGCAAGATTTCGGTTTAGAGTTCTCCATATCGGCAACCAGCCGGGCACCACGTCATACCGAAAAAAATGGCAAAGACTACTATTTCTTAAGCTCGGACGAGTTTCTGCAGAAAGTGGACAACAACGAGTTTCTGGAGTGGGAAGAAGTATACAAGGGAACCTGCTACGGCACACTAAAAGAAGAAGTTGAACGCATCCGCAACAAAGGAAATCACGTCATTTTTGATGTGGATGTTGTGGGTGGTATCAACATCAAAAAGTATTATAGCGACGATGCCTTAGCTATTTTCATCCAACCACCTTCGATTGAAGAATTACGAAAGCGTTTAGAAGGACGTTCTACCGATTCGGCTGAAGTGATCGACAAGCGAGTACAAAAAGCGGAATACGAATTGACTTTCGCTCCTCAATTTGACACTATTTTGCTAAGCGAAGAACTGCAGAAGACATTGGCAAACGCCGAGAAAATGGTTACCGAGTTTATTAATCACCAAAACTAGTTATGAAGGTCGGACTGTATTTCGGAACATACAACCCCATCCACATTGGACATTTAGCCATTGCCAACTACCTGGTGGAGTTTTCTGACATTGATCAACTGTGGTTTGTTATCAGTCCGCAAAGCCCTTTTAAAACCAAGAAAAAATTGCTCGACAATTACCAGCGACTGGAAATGATAAACCTGGCAATTGAAGATGATGACCGCTTTAGAGCTTCATCAATTGAGTTTACACTACCCATCCCGTCATACACCATTGACACCCTAACCTATTTGAAAGAGAAATATCCGAAAAATGAGTTTTATCTGATTATGGGAGCTGATAATTTGGCTTATATTGACAAATGGAAAAATGCAGAGTTGATCCTGTCTGACTATCACCTCTTGGTTTATCCTCGGCCCGGGTTTAATAAAGAATCTATGCGAAAACATCCTCATATTCATTTTATCGAAGCTCCGGTAATGGAGATTTCATCTTCATTTATTAGGAAAGCCATTGCTGAAGGTAAAGATGTGTGCCATTTCCTTCCCCAAAAAACATGGAAGTATATAGATGAAATGAGTTTCTACAAATAGCCTATACAAACAAACACTCTCCCCTCTTTCTTGTTATTGATAACAGCTAATTTAAGTGCAAGCTTTTGGAATCGTTCTAAATTAGCCCCAAGTTATCACACAAATGCATATATTTATATATTTGCACACAACAATACTCCGAGTTCGGAAAACTAAGTGAGCAATCATAAGTTTTACGAACCAATGGGTTCAGTTGGAAACGATTGAGCCTCCCGATTTCGGCAGTGGCCGGATGACTTTGGAAAGGAGAATAATCTGGCTTTTAATTAAAATAGATAAATTGCTCAAGATTCCCCTTTCCGCTAATTTGGAAAGGGGAATTTTCTATGGTTCATGAATGGAATAACATCATTTTAATGGCAGGCTCTGCAAGAAATGTAGGGAAAACCACATTCGTATGCCGCTTACTTCAAAATACAAAAGAGCAAAAACCAATTGCTGTAAAAATCTCATCGCATTTTCATCCCCAAACCGAAGGACTAAAACTCATTACTGAAGAATACAATTGCTTTCAATTGTTTGAAGAAACCGACAGAACAACTGAAAAGGATAGCTCGCTTTACTTGAAAAATGGTGCAGCTCGCTCTTTTTATATTCAGGCAAAAGATGAATTTTTACCAAATGCTTTTATGGCGTTACTTCCATTTTTATCGATCAGCAATCCTGTTATTATTGAATCGGCCTCCTTACACAAGTACATTGCTACTGGCTTATTTCTATTTATTTGTAATGAAAATGAAGAAAACAAGCCATACACGAAAGCCCACTTAAAAATCGCTGACTTTGTCGTCCAATCTGATGGAAAATCATTTAGTCTGCAACCCGAACAATTAAATTTTGATGCTGAATGGAAAATCATGAACCAATAAGCCTAGATGATGCGCTTCGAATAGCTTTTGAAAATGCGCAAGCGATCGACTCTGAATTAGTGGATTTTACAAAATCTGCCGGACGCATTTTGGCTGAACCGGTTTATTCCGATGTCGATATGCCACCATTCAACAAATCGGCAATGGATGGCTACGCCTGCAAAAAGGAAGATTTGGGAAAATTGCTGGAAGTGCTCGAAGTAATTCCTGCCGGACAATCACCAAGTTTCTCAATTGGTGCCGGGCAATGCTCCAAGATAATGACCGGAGCTGAAGTTCCGGAAGGTGCTGACACCGTATTTATGGTTGAACAAAGCCAACAGATTGACGCTAATCATGTGCAGTTTTCCGGCGAAAAAGCAAGGAGTAATATTTGCTTGATTGGTGAGGATTTAAAAACCGGTGAGCTGGTATTAAATACTGGAACAAAACTTGGTGCGCAGCACATTGCCATGTTGGCTGCTGTTGGTTGTGTCACCCCAAGAGTATATCGCAAACCCAAAGTTGGAATTATCTCTACCGGATCTGAACTGGTAGAACCGGAAATAAAACCAGCAGCCTCTCAAATACGAAATTCAAATGGTCACCAACTGGTTATCCAAGCAAAGGCGTGCCAATTCGAAGTCAATTACTATGGCATTGTCAAAGACGATCGTAAACTGACATTCGAAGCAATCCAAAAGTCAACCGAGGAAAATGACGTCACGTTAATTTCAGGAGGTGTTTCTGTTGGCGATTTCGATTTTGTACCGACCATTATTGATGAACTCAATTTTCAGATTCTTTTTAATCAATTAACAGTGAAGCCGGGCAAACATACCATCTTTGCGGTTAACCAAAACAAATACATTATTGGACTTCCCGGCAATCCGGTTTCCTCATTTATTCAGTTTGAAGTGTTTGCAAAACCGTTTATTTATAAACTGCTGAATTACGAAGAAACCAAGCTAAGCTTGCCTTTGTCCTTAGCTCAAAACTATAAACGAAAGAAGGCTGACAGAACAGAATATGTGCCCGTCATGATCAATGAACAAAATGAAGCGGTTACAATCGATTATCACGGATCAGCTCACATCCATGCTTACCATGACGCTTTTAGTTTCATGACGATTCCGCTCGGCACCAATGGACTTCAAAAAGGAGAAACTGTTTATGTACGACCGCTTTAAACGAAATATCAATTACTTGCGTATTTCAGTAACTGACCGATGCAATCTCCGCTGCACTTACTGTATGCCATCAGAAGGAGTTCAATTAATGAAACACGATGATATTCTTTCGTTTGAAGAGATTGAAGCATTCACCCGACTAGCAGTTAAAAACGGAATCACAAAAGTGCGGCTAACCGGAGGCGAACCTCTTGTTCGAAAAGGAATTGTTGACCTGGTAAAAAAGCTTGCAAAAATTGAGGGACTGGAAGATTTATCGATGACCTCCAACGGACAACTTTTGACCCAATTTGCAACCCAATTAAAAGCTGCCGGACTTCACCGAGTAAATATTAGCCTGGATACAATAAACACAGAACGCTACTGCCAAATTACACGCACAGGTAAAATTGAAAAAGTATTTGAAGGAATCGAAGCAGCGCAACAAGCCGGTTTAACTCCCATAAAAATAAATGCAGTGCTAATGGATGAGTCAAATGGGGAAATCAACAAACTAAAATTGTACTGTAATAAAAACGAACTCGACCTGCGTTTCATTCATCAAATGAACTTGCAAACCGGTGAATTTTCGAAAGTTGAAGGTGGCGAAGGTGGAAATTGCAACCGTTGTAACCGTATTCGTCTACTGGCCAATGGCGACGTGAAACCATGCCTATTCAGCGATTTAGGCTATAATATCCGAAAATTCGGCGCTGAACAGTCAATCAATTTGGCGATAGGAAATAAACCACGATCTGGAACGTATAATGAATCTGGAGAGTTTTTCAATATTGGAGGATGAAGAGGCGGAAAAATGATGATAAAACAATATAAGAACACACAAGAGGACAAACGCACAATAAGATGACAATTTGAAATGTTAAACTTGAAACGTAGAACTCGAAAATGGAAAACGATGAGCAAAAAACTAACACATATCGACGAAAGCGGACGGGCAAACATGGTAGATGTTGGCGATAAAAAGCCACAAACACGCACCGCCGTTGCAGAAGGATTTATCCGTCTTAACAAACAAACGGTGAAACTTATCCGCGAAAACCAGATCCGCAAAGGCGATGTGTTGAACGTTGCAGAAATTGCCGGAATTCAGGCTGCCAAGCGAACCAGCGAGTTAATTCCTCTTTGCCATCAACTTCAGCTCACCAAAGTTGAAGTTGAACTCAACATTCAGGAGAATGGCGTTTTTGCCAAGTGTTCCAGCCGCTGCATTGGACAAACCGGAGTAGAAATGGAAGCCCTAACTGGAGTTCAAATAGCACTGCTAACGATTTACGACATGTGCAAAGCGGTGGACAAAGCAATGACTATCGAAAATGTAAAACTCATTGAAAAAACAAAAACCGATCTGTAGCGATGGAAAACAACAACCAAGTTATTCAGGTACTTTCAGTTAATATTTCAGAAAAAAAAGGCACAATAAAAAAGCCCGTCAACAGCATTCAGTTTACCGACATTGGCGTTGTTGGTGATGCCCACTCTGGGAAATGGCACCGTCAGGTGAGTTTGCTGGCCAAAGAAAGCATCGACAAATTCGCGCAGGAAGCCGGCAGGAAAATCAACTATGGCGAGTTCGCTGAAAACATTACCACAGAAGGATTGCTTCTACACGAAACGAACCCGCTCGACCGGTTTGTTAATGAAAACCTGGAATTGGAAGTTACTCAAATTGGGAAAAAATGTCATGGCGACAATTGCTCCATCTTTCGTGAAGTTGGAAATTGTGTGATGCCCAAAGAAGGAATCTTTGCACGGGTTATTAGAAATGGAATCCTCAAACCGGAAGAAACACTAAATTATCATCCCAGAGTGATTAAAATAAAAATCATCACCTTGAGCGACCGCGCCAGTCGTGGTGAATACCAGGATAAAAGTGGACCTCAAATTAAAAATCTCACTCAAACATATCTGGATAAAATCAATCGTCCGGTCGAATTTCAGCAAGTTCTAATTCCCGATGATGAAAGCCAACTTTTAGCCGAGCTTCAAAATGGCGTTGAGCAACAAGCAGATGTTATTTTTACCACTGGAGGAACGGGAATTGGTCCAAGGGATATTACTCCGGAAGTTGTCAAACCATTTTTAGACAAAGAAATCCCCGGCATTATGGAACTCATCCGCGTAAAATATGGCATAAAAAAGCCTGCTGCCCTGCTAAGTCGAGGAGTTGCCGGCGTGAAAAACAAAACCTTGATTTATTCGTTTCCAGGCAGTGTAAAAGCCGTTACTGAATATTGTACCGAAATTTTGCCAACGTTACAGCATTCTTTTTACATGATTTATGGAATTGATAGCCATTAAAGCTAAACACTACAACCACTCAATTATTTGCAAATCACACCTGCCTGATACCCGCTACTAATGAGTGCAGTATTTCGCAACTTTTTTTCTAACCTTTAAAGAAATAAGATTTGCCAAACCAAAGGACTAAGTAAAGGCACTCAAATTTGTCCTCATGCGACTCAGATCTAAAATCGCTTCATCAAATCAATCAAACTGAAAAAGCCTTTGTCACTCAAAAAAAGACAAAATTGTAGAAGCGAACTCGTTAGACAACCCGAATCATATTCTCGACGGACAGCAATTGGTTATTCCTTTTTAACCTTAAACATCCAAATCATGGCACACAATAACGACACGTTACAAACGATAAAAAAAAAGAAACAATTTCTCATCTTGCAGAAATTAGAGTTCTGAAAGAAAAACTCATTGACTTTCAAAATCATGTGGAACAAAAAGATAATGAATTGATTAAAGCCCAAAAAGAAATTGAAATAGCAGTTAAAGGATTATTAATCAATGCACTTTCAAATGAAAAGCCTGAGATTGAAGCAATCTCAGGCTTTTCATTGTATAAATATATTTTTTTAGTGATAAGCGATCAGATCAGGACTCCCGTCAGGATCACCTTTGTTTGGTCCTTTACCGGGTGGTGGTGCCAGAGCCACCACTTACTTTATCTTTATGGATTGATTTAACTGATTTATCGGGCAATAAATTTTTGGCTTGCCCCGGGGCAATCTTAACCGAGAAGCCAACAATTGAGTTGAAATATACAAAACCTACATTACTGTCAGAAATCTGATCTCGCTTTAATAAGCCTAAAGCGTTTCCTTTTACAGCATTTTTTCGCTTCTCGTAGCCCTTTACTGTTTTCAACTCACTCAACAAATCAGCATCATTCAACTGAACAATGTATGAGATCTTTCCTACTGCTGCACTTTTCAATGCCACTTCATCAACATCATCGTTTTACTCAACAACTGGCGATTGACAAGAATAAACCAGCATAGATACCACTATAATTACTACTAATAATCTATTTAATATAATTTTTTCATAGTCACGCTTTTTATGATTTTAACATTTTTTAGCAAGCTAATACTTACGAAAAAAATATAATTATTTCTTTATTATAGATCTCCCTTCAATTGTCAACTGAATATCGATCCTATGAAGAAATCGGTATTTGTTTGAAGTCGTTCATGTACATCACATCATGCAATTGTCTTCAACTATAATCTGTCATATTTTACTGCTCCAGAGTTAACAACAACAGGATTCTAAAAAACTAATTTCCCTTCATACTATGCAATTCGTATATTCGCAATAAAATTTTTGAAATGATTACAAAACTAAAACATACAGGTAAAAACTTTCTATTGCTAGCTGGACCATGCGTAATCGAAGGAGAAGAAATGGCTTTTGAAATTGCTGAGAAAATCGTTGAAATCTCCAATCGTCTTGAGATTCCATTTGTCTTTAAAGGCTCGTACCGCAAAGCGAACCGTTCGCGTATTGATTCTTTTACCGGAATTGGGGATGAGAAAGCACTGAGCATTTTAAAAGCAGTTGGCGAGAAATTCAATATTCCAACGGTAACCGATGTCCATTCAGCGGCTGAAGCAACGATCGCAGCCCAATACATTGATGTACTACAAATTCCGGCTTTCCTGTGTCGTCAAACCGATTTACTGATTGCAGCAGCCGAAACCGGCAAAGTGGTGAATATTAAAAAAGGTCAGTTTTTATCCGCCGAATCGATGAAATTCGCCGTTGATAAAGTGCGTGATTCGGGCAATAAAAAGGTAATGCTAACCGAACGAGGAACAACATTCGGCTACCAGGACTTAGTGGTTGACTACCGAGGAATTCCGATGATGAAAGCTAACAATTGCCCAGTGATTTTAGATATTACCCATTCGTTGCAACAACCCAATCAAACATCGGGAGTAACCGGAGGAAAACCGGAGCTAATTGAAACTATCGCTAAAGCGGGTATTGCAGTCGGTGCCGATGGTATTTTTATTGAAACCCACCCTGATCCTTCTGTTGCAAAGTCAGATGGTGCCAATATGCTTCGTTTGGACCTATTGGAATCGTTGCTAAAAAAACTGGTTCTATTAAAACAAGTTACAGACAGATTATAACTAGTATTCAAAACCCAAATACCATGAAAAACCGAAGGAATTTTCTTAAACGTTCTGCTGCCGGATTAGGATTTATTAGCCTACCATTTCTATCAAAAAAAACCAGTGCTAGCGAAATGAAAATCGTACTTCAGAACAGTTATATTCATCATGTATACTTTTGGCTAAAAGAACCTAAAAGCAAGGAAGCATGCCAACGTTTTGAAGAAGGTCTTCAACTACTGGTTACCATACCGGAAATTAAACTTTACCATATCGGGAAAGCCGTTTTGTCAAATCGTGACGTTGTGGATGATTCGTTTACCTACTCTTACATGGCGGTATTCAACAGTAAAGCTGATCAGGATAACTATCAGGTTCATCCCACACATTTAAAGTTTATCGAAAAATACGGCGATCTCTGGGAGAAAGTAATCGTTTATGATGCACTCTAGTGAAAGAACAGGTAAGCTATTAAAATGGCTGCAATAATTCCTGTAAAATCAGCAATCAACCCACACACCACGGCGTAGCGGGTTCTAGTTATTCCCACTGCACCAAAGTAGACAGCCAGCGTGTAAAAAGTTGTTTCTGTTGATCCTTGAAATACTGATGACAATAACCCGGCAAATGAGTCGGGACCAAAATTGGGATTATTATAAATTTCAAGCATAGCTCCTCTTGCTCCACTTCCACTCAAGGGTTTCATAAAAGCAACGGGAAGCGCATCAACAAAATCGGTATTGAATCCAACTAACGAAACAAGTCCTTTTATCCCACCGATCACTAAATCCATGGCTCCAGATGCCCGAAAAATGCCAATTGCAACAAGCATCGCGACCAAGTAGGGAATGATTTTAATAGCGACATTAAAACCATCTTTTGCTCCGGTAATAAAAGAGTTATAAACATCAATCTTCTTTCTGAAAGCCAAAAACAGAAAAGAAATAATAATCAAGAAGATGATTAGGTTACCACCAAAAGATGAGACTTTCGTTATTTGATCCTGATTCAATGTTGAAAACCACCACAATAATACTGAAATACAGGATGTTGCTGTACCGACATAGGCGATAACCACTTTGTTAAAAAGGTTAATTCGCTGATAAATAGAAACCGATATTAAACCTGCGAGCGTAGAAAAATAGGTTGCTAATAAAATAGGGAGAAAAATAACGGATACCATCTGCGACTCAGCAGCAACACGGTAAGCCAGAATACTCACCGGAATAACGGTCAAACCCGAGGTATTCAAAACCAAAAACATAATTTGTGCATTGGATGCTTTATCCTTTTCAACATTTAGCTCTTGCAAATCCTCCATAGCTTTAAGTCCCAAAGGTGTTGCAGCATTATCCAAACCCAGCATATTGGCCGAAAGATTCATCATCATAGCACCAATCGATTTATGATTTTTGGGAAGTTCCGGGAAAAGCTTATTGAAGAAAGGACCGAAAATACGCGCGATAATATTCACAGCTCCCCCATCTTCTCCAACTTTCATGATTCCGAGCCACAAAACCATCACACCAATTAAAGCAATAATAAGATCGACACTGGCGGTTGCCATTGAGAAGGAAGCATCGACCATATCTTTAAAAACATGGAGATCAACCTCTGTAAAAATGATGCCTAATGCATCTGCAAAAAAGTCGCGAAATAAATAGCCAAGCACTCGAATAACGGCAACCAAAAAAGCAACCAAAAAGAATCCGATCCATATATAATTTAATACCATACCAGTAAGCTAATAAAAAGTCCACGTAGCGCACATCTGATTTATCAAAATTAAAAACCGAATCTACAAAAAATGAATGAGAATAGCAGAATCCGCTTACGATGATGCTCAAAAAAAGGGGAGTCGCATACACAACTCCCCTTTACCTAAAATAATAAACTATCCCGTTTTTAAATAACTACTATAGGGCTATTTAATTTTTCAGCTTCATGATTCATATAAGCTCTAAAGTTTTCAATTTCTTTCCATTTTGGATTTTCTAATCCCCAAACCGCAAAAAAGTAATGTCGTGCGGGTTTGTTATTTTCAATTTTCTGCGCCACATAGTAAGTCTCAGAAACTACAATGCTAAAGTTTTTAGCTGGCACTGTTTGATAGCCCTCATCAAAATAGTTGATATCGGTTGTTCTATCAACTTTCGTTAATTCGTTTTTCGGAACCATGACCGCCATTCCCAGCTCGTCATTATTCAACGATTGTACGTCGAGCGTGGCAATTGCCGAAAAATGATCTCCAGCATCAAAAGCATAGGGTTCATTGGTAAGTTTGCTGGTTACAATTCCGGTAGCCAACTGCTTTTCGCCCGTAAATCCTGTAACGGTAACATCAGACCGAAACCAGTATTTCCCCGGGTAAATCGAGATTCGCTCTACGGCCTCTAGTTTCTCGCCGTTCACTTCCCATCCTTTATATTTTAAATCGAATACCGAACGAACCGGCCCTTCAGCAATTTTCTGATACTCGTAAACATCTGTTGATCCAAGACGAAATAGCGAATCGTTCTCCAGCATTGCTAAGCCACCGGCACCAAGACTATTTCCACAGTGCAACACATCCATTCCCCAATCGGCTAATTCGTGATAGCTCCCCATTTCCGGAGTATGGATTTTATCGATAATCAAACCGGGTTTTAGCTTTCCAAATAAGTCTTTTACATTACGACAATCGAAGTAATTACGAAAACCCATTTTATTATTTTCCCAATTCACACTTTCGCCTTGTGCAATAATCTGAAAACTATCTTTGCAACTAGGTGCTTCATAATAATCAAATTCTTTATAACCGTGATCATCCTGAACAATTCCCAAACGTACATTGGTACGTTTTTCAAACTCAGGAAAATCACCAACAGCAACCATTTCCGCTGTCAAGCTAATTTCCTCCGAAGCACCAAAGTCCAGATTAATCACTAATTCATCCCATTCTCCATCTCCATCTAAGTCATCAACTTGCGACGGTACTGTAAGATCCTCCTGCTTCAACATTGGCACAAGTCCTGCTTCGATAGCGCCTAACTTTTTCTCAAGCTTATCTCGCTGGATAACAATCGTCTCATCAGGACGATTAACATCCATCGAATTTTTCAACGTTATCTGACTTTCAGGTGTAGAACAGGAAAATAATCCTGCTACCAGCACGCATGAAACATATACCAGTTTTCTCATGTCGAAGATTTTATTTTTATAATATTGAATAGGGACAGAAAAGTAAAAAAGCTTTTACAGCCCTTACCGGAGAGCTGTAAAAGCTTTCTTAATATCTGATTAGATATCGTTTTCGCCTTTTACGTAACCGAAGTTAGCCAAAATTCCGCCATCAACGTAAAGGATGTGACCATTTACAAAGTCGGCAGCTTTCGAAGCCAAAAACATGGCAGCATTACCAACATCTTCTGGCTCACCCCAACGTCCGGCAGGAGTACGCATCATTACCAAGTCGTTGAACGGATGACCGCCTTCACGAATCGCTGCAGTTTGAGAAGTTGCAATGTAACCCGGTCCAATACCATTAATCTGTACATTGTATTTTGCCCACTCGCAACACATGTTAGAAGTTAGTAGCTTTAAACCACCTTTTGCTGAAGCGTAAGCAGATACTGAATTACGTCCATAAACGCTCATCATCGAACACATGTTGATGATTTTTCCGCTACGTTTCTCAATCATTTTAGGAGCGACACGTTTGGCTACAATTAAAGGGGCAACCAAATCAACATCAATGACTTGCTTATAGTCTGCAACCGGCATATCCAAAATTGGAATCCGTTTGATAATCCCTGCGTTGTTTATCAAAATATCAATATCGCCAACATTTTTTTCGATTTCGCCAATTCCGTAATCTACTTCTTCTTCGCTGGTAACATTAAATTTAACGGTAAAAACATCAATACCGTCTTTTTTATATTCTTCCTTACAGGCATCAAGTTTTTCGTCTGAAAGATCGTTTACACAAACTTTAGCTCCGGCTTTACCCAAAACTTTACCAATAGCCATTCCAATACCATGAGTTCCTCCGGTAACCAAAGCTACTTTTCCTGATAAATCAAATAATTCATTCATTTTATCTCTTTTGTTGATTATCTTATTTCAATTGGGTTGGTTGAATAACATCCATATCCGTATAATCGAGGTTTTCGCCTGCCATTCCCCAAATAAAAATGTAATTGCTTGTTCCTGCAGCCGAGTGGATTGACCAACTTGGAGAAATTACCGCTTGCTCGTTCTTCATCCACAAGTGACGAGTTTCTTGCGGTTGTCCCATAAAGTGACAAACAGCCTGATCTTCAGGAACATTAAAATAGAAATACACTTCATTTCTTCGACTGTGCGTATGTGCCGGCATTGTATTCCAAACACTTCCCGGCTTCAACTCAGTCATTCCCATTTGCAATTGACAAGTGTCAACAACTTTATTAATCAACAACTGGTTGATCTCACGCTCATTTGAAGTTTTCAACGATCCAAGTTGTAGTACATTGGCATCTTTCAAGGTTACATGTTTTGTTGGAAATTCCTTGTGAGCAGGAGCCGAGTTAAAGTAAAAACGAGCAGGTTTTTTACCATCAGCCGATTTAAAAACAACTTCTTTTGCACCTTTTCCAATGTATAAAGCCTCCTTGAAATCCATTACATATTCAGTACCATCAACAACAACGCTTCCGGTTCCACCAACATTGATAATTCCTACTTCTCGACGTTCGCAAAAGTAATTTGCTTTTAGAGCATCTACAGTTCCCAGCGTCAGTTCTTTGCTTACCGGAACAGCTCCTCCAATTATGTAACGCTCGATATGTGAGTATACCAAATTAATAGCATCGTTTTCCATTACTTTCTCTACCAGAAATTCTTTTCTTAACTTTTCGGTATCATACGATTTAAAATCCTCTGGATGATATGCATACCTTTCTTCAAAATTTATTGCCATAATCTTATTAATTTTATACGGTTTCGCTTTTTTCAGTATTCAGTTACACAACTTTTATAAAGTCCAACTAATCTTAGAATTTTCCATTCTCATATTTTACTCTTAGCCGAAGCTACACATCTGTGCATATTTTACATTCATTCTTATATCTTGTCAACCAATAATAATTGCAGAATGTTTAGAACACGGAGAAAATGAAACATTCATTTTCATTCGCTAAAACACCACAAATTTATTACAAAGAAACAAGAAATGCAATCGATTGCATTGATTTTTTATTCTAATTGAAAAATAATTATCATATTTGCATTCAGGTAAAAACTTAACTAAAAAGGCCAGATGATTTCCGGTTTTTAAAATAAAAGATGGACAAGAAAACCTCAATCACAATTCATGACATCGCGAAGGAACTTAACATCTCCGCATCCACTGTTTCAAGGGCTTTAAATGATAATCCGCGTATCAGCAAGGCGACAAAAGCCAAGATCAAGTCGCTTGCACTTAAGCTCGGATATCAGCCAAATACTATCGCATCAAACTTGCGTAACCAGCGCACCAACACTATTGGAATTGTGGTTCCACTTATTAACCGTCATTTTTTCTCGACCTTTATTAGTGGCGTAGAAGATGTCGCTTTTGACGCCGGATATAACGTTATTATTTCTCAGTCGAAAGACCAGTTAGAAAAGGAAAAGCAAATTATTCATTCCCTATTTTCCAACCGGGTTGATGGTTTGATTACCTCGCTAAGTATGCAAACCAACGAATTTGACCATTTCCAATTGTTTACTAACAAAAATATTCCTTTGGTATTCTTCGACCGGATTGCGCCTCAACTTGAAACCAACAAAATTGTTGTTGACGATTTTGCTTGTGGTTTTAAGGCAACGCAACACTTAATTGACCAAGGATATAAAAGAATTGCTCACCTTGCCGGGCCAACAGTGTTAAATACCTACCACGAACGTATGGAGGGTTACAAAGATGCACTGAAAAAAAATAGCCTCCCGGCAGCGGATGAACTAATTATTTTTAATAAACTTACACGCATAGACGGGCAGGAAGCCATTAAGAAATTACTTGCGTTAAAAAATCCACCTGACGCCGTTTTTTGTGGAAATGATACGTCGGCCTTGAGTATGATTGTTTATTTAAAATCGATTGGCATTCGAGTTCCCGAAGACTTTGGAATTGTAGGTTTCAGTAATGAGCCCTTTTCTGAAGTTGTTACCCCCTCAATCTCAACCCTGAAGCAGCCGGCATACGAAATGGGACAAAAAGCGGCTCGACTGATTCTTAATGAGATAGAAAATAAACAAACTCCGAGAAGTTATCAGACGATTACGATGCCAACAGAACTAATCGTCCGGGAATCATCGATGAAAAAATAATTCGTTTTAAACATTGATTTTCAGGAAAAAGAATTAAAAAATCCAAGGTAGAGCCTTGAAGAATCATTTGATAAATAAAAATACTTGAGAACGTCCCTATCCGACTGCTCTCAAGTACTTTCGATTTTCTCTTCCAACCACCAAAGTGAATGTTTATGTGTCAGCTCTTGACACGTTGATTACACCTTTAATATTTTGCAGTTTCTTCAACAAAAAATCCAAGTGCTCCAGGTTGTTTACAAAGACCCGCAACGTTCCTTCAAATTCACCGTTCTCCGCATCAATATTAATGGAACGCATCTGAACGCTTACATCTTTTGAAATGACGTGCGAGATTTGTGTAACAATACCGCCATCATCGGTTCCTGAAACCCGAATAGTAGCCTGAAATGAGGAACGCTTTTCCGAATCGCGCCACCTTGCAGGGATCACCCGATAAGGATATCGTTCAATCAATTGTTTTGCATTTGGACAAGAACGACGATGAATTTTTATGCCTTCTTTAATGGTTACAAATCCAAAAATCTGATCACCAAAAATCGGGTTGCAACAAGGCGCTAACTTATGATTTACGTTTTTCAAATTGTTGTCAATCACCAAGTAGTCATCGCCCCCTGAAAAACTCAATTCCTTCAAATCATCAGTGGGTAAAACGTCCTCAATCTTCTGTCTTACTGTTGGTTCTGCTTCCTTTTCTACCACCAATTCCTTAATGGCTAAAGGATCAATCTTTCCTACCGAAATATTAAAATACAAATCTTGCGCTAATTTCAGATTGTAATGTTTCAGAAGCATCCGAATTAACTCATCATTATAATCTATCTTCCAGTTTTTTAATTTGCGTAATAAAATTTCCTTCCCATTCTCTGCTTCAATTTTTCGTTCCTCGTTGACACTGGATTTGATACGTGTTTTTGCACGGGTAGTTTTTACAAAATCCAACCAATCCAGTTTCGGTTTTTGTTTTACCGAAGTATCAATAGAAATCTGATCACCGTTCTTCACTTTATATCTCAAGGTAACCTTCTTGCCATTCAGCATCCCTCCAACACAGTGGTCTCCAACTTCAGAGTGGATTTCATAAGCAAAATCGAGCAGTGTAGCGCCAGCTGGCAATCGTTTCAAATCGCCCTTAGGGGTAAATACAAAAATTTCATCCGAATAAATATTGGTATTGAAATCGTCAATAAAATCAACCACATTCAACTCTGGATTCTCTAAAATATCGCGCACGTTGGCCAGCCAGTTTTCCATTTCGGCACTGGCAGTTCCTCCTTTGTATTTCCAGTGAGCAGCCAAGCCCTTCTCGGCAATCTCATCCATTCGTTTTGTCCTGATCTGAATTTCAACCCACTTTTTATGAGGACCTAAAACCGTCGCATGCAAACTTTCATAACCATTTGACTTTGGCAACGTAATCCAATCACGCATCCGTTCCGGGTTGGATTGATACTCATCAGTGACAATGGAATAAACCTGCCAGCAATCCGATTTTTCCAAGTCTGGCTTCGAATCCAGAATTACCCGAATCGCAAACAAATCATACACCTCGTCAAAGCTAACCTTGCTGTTTTGCATCTTTTTCCAAATGGAATTGATTGCTTTTGTTCGAGCTTTCATTTCAAACTGAAACCCACGTGCTTTCAACTTTTCCTCAATGGGCTTTACAAATTCGGCCACAAAGTTTTTCCGCTCTTCACTACTTTCTTCCAAACGTTTAGACACGTAATTGTAGCTATCTGGGTTGCTGTATTTCAGGCACAAATCCAGCATCTCCGAATTGATGTAATACAAGCCCAAACGGTGAGCCAAAGGAGCGTAAAGATGAGCTGTCTCCAACGATATTTTTTGGCGAACCGCTTCCGGATAAATATCCAAACTACGCATCACTTGCATGCGGTCTGAAATCTTAACCAGAATAACACGAACATCACCGGCCATAGTCAGTAAAAGCTTGCGGTAGTTTTCAGAGTGCAAATCTACTGTATCTGTTCCCAGAGCATTAATTTTTGCCATTCCACCCAAGATACTGCCAACTACCGATCCGAATTCGGTTTCAATATCATGCACGGTTGGGCGGTTGCTAATTTCCTCGTAAGTTACATTGTGCAGCAGCCCGGCCACAATGGAGCTCACGCCCAGGCCAACCTCTTCCGCAACAACCTGCGCTACTCCAATGGAATGTGCCACAATAACTTCACCTGTTGGCCAAACGTTGTCACCAAGCGAGTTATAAGCATATTGAAATGCTCGTTCAATTTCAGAAATATCATCAACCGAAGGTGATAATTCGCAAATAGCTTTAAGCTTCTGCCAGGCACTTTCAATTTGTCTGTTCATGATTAGGGGTTTTAATATTTAACCTTCAAGTTGAATGAGGTCAAAAAAAAGGCCACCTTTCCGGCAGCCTTTTCAAAAAAATATTGTGTATTCGTTTTTATCCTGCCTGCGTGGTATCCATAAATTTGCGTCCTTGTAATTCACGATTGAGCATGAAGACACCGTTGCCTTGTCCGTCGATCAATTTTAAATTATCCAATAGTTCATTGACCGTTGCTTCTTCTTCTACCTGCTCATCAACAAACCACTTCAAAAAGCTTTGAGTTGCATGATCGCTTGCTTTTACGGCAACGTCCATTAATTGGTCAATCATTCCCGTCACTTTCTGCTCATGAGCTAATGTTTTTTCAAAAACATCAATTATTCCGTCAAAATCGGTAGGAACTCCGTCAATTGGCTCAAGAATAACCCGACCATTGCGTTCGTTCACAAAATCGAAAAATTTCAACGAGTGTGCCAATTCTTCTTGATATTGAACTTTCATCCAGTTTGCAAAACCAGACAAGCCTTTATCTTCAAAATAGGCTGACATTGATAGGTACAAATATGCAGAATGCATTTCCGCATTGATCTGATTATTGAGCGCTTTTAAAACTTCTTCTTTAAGCATGTTGATTTTGTTTTTACGTTTCACTCAAAAATACTAAAAAAATACTGTTAACAAACCATCTTTGGTGAATTTATATCCCGATTAACAAAGGCTTAAAATGAGAGACTACTATTCTCCAAAATCGAGGTTAAACCGTTGTTTCAAAAGAGCCAGATTCGGATTTCTCTTCATCATTTCATTGAGCTTCTCCGTTTCAGAGTAGGGTTTGTATTCAACTTCCTGAGCAACAATATCGGTCACTAATTCAATACTCGTATTCCGGAGTTCTTTGCGTAACCAGGAAACCAGATCCGGCTTTATTTTATTAATCTCTTCCAGCTGAACTGAGTTATCAATTTTTAAATCGAGTTTGTGCTGATCAATAACTTTAGGTATTCTCGAAAGTGTGGCCTTCAAGTTTGGACGATCGTCCAGACGTGTTAAATACGCATTCCACTTTGCTTCAAACTGTTCTTGCGTAAAAGCCTCTGTTAATTGTTCCCCGGCATAATACTTCAGTTTTTCCTGAGCATCTTCTTCGTCTTTATCACCCAGCTTGCCGGACATGGCATCTCTAATTGACGGAGTATAACCGCTTCCCCTCTTTTTAATTACACGTTTTACCTGAGTGCGAGTCGGTGCTTCGGGCTCCTTAACCGAATTTTGAGCTGTGCTTTTTTTATCTGACGAAGTCTTTGACGCTGGTTGTGCTGACTCATTGGACTTTTGCTCTACAAATATTGGCTCCAGCTCAAACGGATCAGATTCGTCAGCTATTTTTTTTTTAAGGTGAGTTGTGCCATTCTAATTAAACTCAACTCCACTAGCAAGCGTTTATTCTGGCTGAGTTTATATTGCATGTCGCACTCGTTACTAATTTTTAGCGCTTCCAATAAGAAATCAGAATCACAAGAAACTGCCTGAGCTTTGTATTTTTCTTTAATCTCCCCTCCTACTTCCAGTAGTTGAACGGTAACCGCGTCTTTGCAAACCAACAAATCACGAATGTGGCTACTTAGTCCGTTGATGAAATGATGTCCGTCAAATCCATGATCCAACACTTCATTAAAAAGTAGTAATGAGTTTGGCACCTCGTTTTTCAGCAGTAAATCAATCAATCTAAAGTAGTAATCGTAATCCAGTACATTCAAGTTTGAAATGACATCTTTATACGAAATGGTCTTGCCGGAAAAACTAACTATCTGGTCAAAAATAGAGAGAGCATCGCGCATGGCACCATCTGCTTTTTGAGCAATGACATTGAGCGCTTCGCCTTCAATTTCAACTTTTTCGCTACTGGCTACATAGCCCAAATGATCTGAAATATCACCAATTTTAATTCGGTTAAAATCAAAAATTTGGCAACGCGATAATATGGTCGGAATAATTTTATGCTTTTCGGTAGTTGCCAAAATAAAAATAGCATGTTTTGGAGGTTCTTCCAAAGTCTTCAGAAAAGCATTAAATGCAGCTTGCGACAACATGTGAACCTCATCGATAATATAAATGCTGTAAGTACCAATTTGTGGTGGAATACGCACCTGATCAGTCAAGTTTCGAATATCATCAACCGAGTTGTTTGAAGCGGCATCCAGCTCGTGAATATTGTAAGAGCGATTACCATTAAACGCCTTACAGGATTCGCACTCATTGCACGGTTCGGTTTCTGCTGTTAAATTCTGGCAATTAATTGTTTTCGCAAAAATACGCGCGCAGGTTGTTTTCCCTACACCACGCGGGCCACAAAACAAATAAGCATGAGCTAACTGCTTGTTTGTTATGGCATTTTTCAAGGTTGAAGTGATAGAAACTTGTCCAACAACTGATTGAAAAGTATCGGGTCTGTATTTTCTTGCGGAAACAATAAAATTCTCCATGACTGCTTTTAATGAAGCTCAAAGATAAACATTTTAACAGGAAATTCAGGGAGAATTTATTAACAAGAATTAAGAAGATAGTGACCTACTGAGCACAAACTTTTTACGCTTTCCGATGTTTATGATCTTGTTAAATTAATATAATTAAAGTCATGAAGATATTTGCAATTTTATTTTCGCTTGCTCTATTGTCAACAGTTAGCTATGGTCAAAAAAGCTTTCACGACTACACTGTAAAGGACATTGAAGGTAGCAATTTCGATTTAAGCCAACTTCAAGGCAAAAAAGTTCTGGTGGTGAATACGGCATCAAAATGCGGATTTACCCCACAATACGCAGGGTTACAAAAACTATATGAAAAATATGGTGGTGAAAATTTTACTATTATTGGTTTCCCCGCCAATAATTTTATGGGGCAAGAGCCCGGCTCCAATGAGAAAATAGCAACCTTCTGTGAAAAAAATTATGGAGTAACCTTTCCCATGATGTCAAAAATATCGGTGAAAGGTGATGACATGGCTCCTGTTTACCATTGGTTAACAGAAAAGGCTAAAAATGGCGTAATGGATTCTAAAGTAGGCTGGAATTTTCAGAAATACATGATTGACGAAAATGGCCATTTAGTAGACTACGCAGCTTCAAAAGTAAAACCAAATGATGAAAAAATTGTCAATTGGATTAAAGGGGATTCGTAAAACATAGCTACAAATAGCGAAATTGGTTTCAATGGATAAGGTCACTTAAAAATCGGTGACCTTATTTTTTTGTATTGGGTGTTGCGAGATGCCCCATTCGATAAGTTCACAGGTAAATATCCAATAATTCATTCACCTCTTCCTTACTTCGTCTAATGCCTTTTTGTAAGTATCAATTGCCCGTTGGCGAGCCATTTTATGGTCGACCATGGGATGTGGATAAGTGAGTTCGTCGAATTCGGGAACCCATTGCCGGAGATATACCAAGTCAGGATCAAATTTCCTGGTTTGCAAGGTCGGATTAAAAATCCGGAAATAAGGAGCTGCATCGCATCCTGTTCCGGCAGCCCATTGCCAGCCGCCATTATTGCTGGCCAATTCGTAATCCAATAATTTTTCGGCAAAGTATGCTTCGCCCCATCGCCAGTCGATTAGCAGGTGCTTGCACAAAAAACTGGCGGTCACCATCCGAATACGATTGTGCATGTAGCCGGTTTCGTTCAACTGACGCATGCCCGCATCAACCAGCGGATATCCGGAAGTTCCGCTACACCAGCGAGCAAATTCTTTTTCCGAATTGATCCATGAAATATGATCGTAAGCTGCTTTAAACGATCGTTTTTCAACATGTGGGAAATGATACAAAATATCGGCATAAAAATTCCGCCAAATTAATTCATTCAAAAAAACGGGCGAATATTCCAGGGCCTTTCGAACCAGTTCCCGAATACTGATGGTTCCAAACCGCAGATGAATACCCAACCGAGAAGTACCCTCTTTGGCCGGAAAATCACGATCGACTTCATAATTTTTCAAGATGCTTATATCTATTTTCTTTTTCGGTATGGCAATGCTACCCCGTCTAAAACCCAAATCGCGCAGCGTAACGGGTTTCAATGGCTCCATTTTCAGTAAACAGTCCAAATGGTTCTCCGAAAGAAAACTTTTCAAGTCTTCGTCAGTCAGCTTTTTTTTCCACATTTTGCTGTACGGAGTAAATACCGTGTATGGCTTCCCGTCTGCTTTCAGCACATCATCTTTATGGAATATCTGTTGATCCTTAAACTCATAAAACTGAACCTTGCTTGAGTTCAAAAACTGTCTGATTTTTTCATCTCTTTCGCGGGTCGCCGGCTCATAATCTTCGTTGACATAGACACCTTCAATATCATATTCAACCCAGAGCCGCTTAAAGGCATTTATTGGCTTTCCCTGATAGATCCAAAAAGAACTATTGAAACGCTCAAACTCTTGCTTTAAGCGGTTAACCTCCTGAGTGATGAACTCGACACGACTATCATCGTCATTCAAATCGCCAATAATTTGCGTATCGAAAATAAAAATGGGTAACACCGGCTTTCCCGCACGAAGAGCCTGAAACAATCCGTGATTATCCTCGATTCGTAAATCGCGCCGAAACCAGAACAAGTTAATTTTCTCTTTCATCGTTAGGTGATTTCTATCAATTATACCAACTAGCTTTCTATCAATTTGAAGTGTTAGCTGAACACAAAAATCTATCAAATAACGATTTTGTTCAGACTAAATTTTTCATTTCTTTTATACATCAATCTGCTTCCTTTCACTTTTCTCTTCTGAAAATAGGAAACAGACGATAATAATAAAACACGAATACTTTTAAATTGTTAGCAACCCAATAAAAACAAACGCATGAGTAGAGGCTTTGCAAGCGACAATAACGCAGGAGTACACCCTGAAATTCTGGAAGCAATTAATACGGCAAACAAGGGGCACATGAAAGGATATGGAGACGACCCAATTACCACCGATGCCATTCAGTTATTTAAGAAAGAATTTGGGAGCGCCACCGAAGTATTTTTCGTATTTAACGGAACAGGTGCCAATGTGTTGGGCTTATCTACCGTCACAAACTCGTTCAATTCCATCATTTGTGCCGACACCGCTCATATTCAGGTCGACGAATGTGGTGCTCCCGAAAAATTTACCGGATGCAAGTTATTGCCTGTTCCTTCTGAAAAAGGAAAAATCACCCCAAAAGAAATTCGCAAACACCTTCATGGATTTGACTTCGAACATCACTCACAACCTAAAGTTATTTCTATTTCTCAAGTTACAGAGTTGGGTACTGTTTATTCAGTTGAAGAAATAAAAGCAATTAGTGAACTAGCACATGAATTTGGGATGTTTCTGCACATGGATGGCGCTCGAATTGCAAATGCAGCAGCAGCTCTGGATCTTCCGTTTAAAACATTCACCAAAAATGCCGGAGTTGACCTGCTTTCATTTGGAGGCACTAAAAATGGTATGCTGATGGGCGAGGCCGTTTTATTTTTCAATCCTGAACTTACAGCAAACACAAAATATATTAGAAAACAAAGCATGCAGCTTTTTTCGAAAATGCGTTTTGTGAGCGCCCAGTTTTTAGCCTACTTCGAAAATGAGTTGTGGAAGAAAAATGCGCAGCACGCCAATAAAATGGCTAAATTGCTGGAGCAGGAGGTATTGAAAACCGGCAAAGCTAAGCTAACACAAAAAACAGAAGCCAATGGTGTTTTCGCCATTCTTCCAAAGGAAGTGATCCCTAAATTACAGGAGCAATACTTCTTTTATATTTGGGACGAATCCACTTCGGAAGTACGATGGATGACCTCCTTCGATACAACCGAAGAAGACATCAACGGTTTTGTGAATTTAATTAACAAACTACTTTAAATGGGCTTATTCCACTATTTCCCACCAAAACATGAAACCACCGATCCTGAATTGGAAAAGAGAATATTTAAACACAGTTTGGTGTTTCCAAGTCTTTTCCTTCTCGCCTTTTGGCTGATATTTTTAGTTGAATCGACCATCGATGTCGAACTTGCCGTTTATGGTATCTTTCCGCTCAAATTGGAAGGATTGAAAGGAATTCTTTTTTCGCCATTCATCCACAGTGGATATAAACACCTGGCGGCTAACTCCATTCCATTTTTTGTACTCTCGCTTGCCTTGTTCTATTTTTATCGGAAACTGGCCTACCGTATTTTCATATTGATTTATATTCTTTCTGGGCTCTGCGTTTGGCTTGGCGGTCGCGACGCCTGGCACATTGGAGCTAGCGGGGTAGTTTATGGACTTGCTTCGTTCCTGTTTTTTAGCGGGATTTTCCGCAATGACGTCAAGCTATTAACGATCGCCATTATTGTAGTTTTTCTTTATGGCGGAATGTTCTGGGGAATCTTTCCCTTAAAACCCGATGTTTCCTGGGAAAGCCATTTATGGGGAAGTGTCAGTGGACTGTTGTTAAGTATTTATTTTCGTAAACAAGGGCCACAGCGCCCACACTACGACTGGGAAGATGAACCCGATGAAGAGGATGAAACCGTAGAGAACGACGCAACAATTTACACCACAAGCAACACTAACGAGTATTTCGGTCAGAAAAATGAAAAAAACGAGTAGATGTTGAACAGCAGAAAAGAAATTGTGTAACTTTGCCCCCTCCAAAGAAAAAACTAGTTCTAAGACAATGATTAGCAGAAGAATTATTCGCATAAAAGTTTTACAGGTTTTATACGCCTTTTATACTTCACCTGAAAAATCGATCAACAATACGGAGAAAGAGTTGTTCTTCAGTCTCCAGAAAACATACGACCTTTACCATTATTTATTTGACCTAGTGATTGAAATCAGCAAACATGCTGAAGCAGTGATTGAACTTAGGAAGAAAAAGCACTTTCCGACCGAAGAAGATTTGAATCCCAATACACGACTTGTTCGAAATAGGCTAATCAATCAGTTAAAAGATAATGAACAACTGAATAAATACTTGGCACAATCTAAATTGAGTTGGGTTAACGAGCCAGAGTTCGTTAAAAAAATATACATACAACTGATTGACACTGAATTCTTCAAGGGCTACATGACAGCCCCTGAAAGTTCATACCAAGCGGATAGGAAATTCGTGGAACAGCTTTTTGCAGAGGTTATATTGCAATCAGAAGATTTGGTTAATATTTTGGAAGAGCAGAGTATCTACTGGAATGATGATCTGGACTTTGTTGTTAGTATGATTTTGAAAACCATCAAAAAGTTTAAAGATTTTTCAGGTGAACGCCAAGCATTATTGCCGATGTTTAAAGATGAAGAGGATCGTCAATTTGCCAAAGACCTTTACCGAAAATCAGTAATAAATCATGATGAACTGAAAGAAGTAGTGACCGCATACACGGTAAATTGGGATGTTGAACGAATTGCATTTATTGATGAATTGATTTTGGAAATGGCCATTTCAGAATTTCTGTATTTTCCATCTATCCCGACAAAAGTTACACTAAACGAGTATATTGAGCTTTCGAAATATTACAGCACAAAAAAGAGCCGGAATTTTATTAATGGAATTCTGGATAAAGCCCTGAAAGCGCTTAAAACCGAAAATAGAATCTTGAAAGCGGGGCGTGGACTGATTGGCGAAGATGATCAGCCGAAAGACAAAAAATAGTGATTTTGAATGGAGTTTTAGAAATCAGACAGCAGACAGCTCGGCGAAAACGATCGGCATCCAATTTAATAATTAAAGGGATAACAAAATGCTTAATGATGCTTTGCCTGATAGCACTTGTTTCCTGTCAGAATACGGGGAATAAGGCAGCGAACAAACCGCCTTCAAACTTAGGGAATCCAAAGTTTGAGTTTCAGGAAGAATTCCATAATTTTGGAAGTCTTCAAGCTGGAGAAGTGGTCGCTTACAATTTTAGATTTTTGAATTCCGGAAATGGTCCTTTGATCATCGACAAAATTGAAAAAGATTGTGGATGTTTGGAAGTTAATTTCCCACAGCAAGCGATTGAAGCAGGAACTTCCGATTTTATTGAAGTTGTTTTTAACAGCTCAGGCGAAACTGGACGAATTTACAAAGAAATTGTAGTCTATTCGAACATAGAGGATAAAAAAAGCAAAATCGCGATTGCAGCGACAGTTGAAAATGAGATTATAAATTTATACAGTAAAAACTAAAGAATTAAAAGATGAATTATTTATTAATGGCTCCTCAACCCGGAGCAGAAGGTGGTAACCCAATTACAACCTTCTTGCCTTTGATCCTGATCATTGTTGTGTTTTATTTCTTCATGATCAGACCACAGATGAAAAAACAAAAAGAGCTGAGAAAATTCCGCGAGAGTCTTGCCAAAGGAGATAAAGTTGTAACAACAGGTGGTATTTACGGTAAAATTGTTGAAATTAAAGACCATTATATCCTTCTTCAGGTTGACGACAATGTGAAAATTCGTGTAGACAAGAGTGCTGTTGTAAAAGATATGGCAGATGTGCCTGCTCAAAAGTAATTGCATTTTTTGAAAAAGACTAAGAGGGTCGGCTGCTACTAGTCAACCCTTTTTTTTTATCTTTGATTACGTGGAAAACAAATGGATACATAAGCTTCAGAACTTTGCAGAAAAGTTTACAATTAAAAATGATCGCAAATTGGTCATTTATCTAATTTGTGTTGGTATTGCATCCGTTCTTTGGTTGCTAAATGCTTTGGAGAAAGAATATACCGTTGAACTTTCGTTTCCGGTAAGTTATACCAATCTCCCCAAAAACAAAATCCTAATTAATGAGCCGCCAAGTCACTTCACCTTAGATGTTCAATCTTATGGATTTACCTTGCTTCGTTATAAATTGAGCGTAGCTTTTTCGCCACTCATCTTCAACATCAATGATTATGGCGGCAAGATAATGGCTGACAGCAGTCGATCAAACTATGCATTTTCGAGCAGACAATTTCGAAGCAAGATAGCAAACCAACTGAGTAACGAATTAAATATTACTGGCGTTCACCCCGACACCATCTATTTTAAGTTCGATCAAATTGTAACTCAAACCAAAAAGGTTGTCCCAGATGTCAACTTGCAACTAAAAAAGCAACACTACCTTTACGATAAAATAAAAGTAAAGCCCGATTCGGTCAGGGTACAAGGTCCAAAATCAATTTTGGATACACTAAAAGTAATTGAAACAGTAGCGCAAAAATACAAAGCATTAGATCAGTTAACCCAGCGAAATGTTTCGCTAAAGACCATTAAAAAGGTTGATTTTTCGCCCAAACGCGTAGTCGTTCAAATTCCGGTGGAAGAATACACCGAAAAGGAATTGGCAGTTCCAATTTCGATTGACGGTTTGCCTGACAGCGTAAAAGTAAACCTGTTCCCTTCAGAAGTGAAACTTAGCTTCTTGGTTGGTCTGAGTCGATTTGCAGAAATTTCGCCTAAAGATTTTCATGCTAGTGTTTCCTACGAAAACATCAAGAATAAAGATGATTATCTGCCAGTAACTCTGACGATGATGCCACTAAATTTAAAATCAACCAGTTATTTGCCTTTAAGAATTGAATACCTCATTGAAAAATAAAAATATATACAAAGTTGGAATTACCGGAGGAATTGGCAGTGGCAAAACAACCATCTGTAACTTCTTTAAAACAATTGGCATTCCTGTTTTTAGCGCCGATCTGGAAGCTAAACGAATTTTAAATGAGTCATCTCAGGTTCGTAGTCAAATGATTTTTCATTTTGGAAAAGACATTTACCTTTCAAATCATACAGTTGACCGAAAAAAACTAGCTGACATCATTTTTAATTCGCCATCTTTATTGAAAAAGGTCAACTCCATCATCCACCCTGAAGTACGGAAGTTCTTTTTTGAATGGTGTAATCGTCAAAACTCAGCTTACATTGTACACGAAGCTGCCATTTTGTTTGAAAGTGGTTTTTATGAAATGATGGATTTCAATATTCTGGTTATCGCTACAGAACAACAGCGAATTGAATGGGTGATGAAAAGAGATAATAGTACAGCAGAACAAATCAAAGAAAGAATCTCAAAGCAGTGGCCGGATGAAAAAAAGATTCAACTGGCCAATATGACTATTGATAATAATAATCGGGAGCTTATCGTTCCTATATTACTTGAATTAGATAAAAAATTTAGATTACATGGGTAAATTTGCAAAATGGGTTGCCGGAGGACTAGGATGGGCATTTTTCGGCCCAATTGGAGGAATTGTTGGTTTTGTTGTTGGAAGCATGGTCGACAACGAGGCGACTTCTCCTCAAAACAATAATTTTTCAGGAAATAGAACCCACTCGCCTTACGGGCAAAGAACTACAACCACGGGAGGCTATGTGATGAGCTTGCTAGTCCTAGTTGCTGCCGTTATGAAAGCCGATGGAAAGGTTTTAAAGTCAGAACTTGACTACGTTAAACAGTTTTTTGTACGATCATTTGGAGCAAGTTCGGCACAGGAAGCAGTAAAAATGCTTCGCAACCTGCTAAATCAGAATATCCCGGTTGCAGATGTTTGTCAACAGATCCAAAAGAATATGGATTATTCTTCGCGGTTACAACTCTTGCACTTTCTATTTGGTATCGCACAAGCCGATGGCAAAGTAGACACCAGTGAACTCCATATGATTGAGCAAATTGCGAGCAACATGGGGATTAGTTCGAAAGACTTGGACTCAATCAAATCGATGTTTGTACCAAATACGGATGCAGCATATAAGATTTTAGAGATCGATCAGGGAGCGACTGATGAGGAAGTTAAAAAAGCTTATCGAAAAATGGCGATGAAATACCATCCTGATAAAGTCAGCTATTTAGGTGAAGATTTTCAGAATGCGGCCAAAGAAAAATTCCAAAAAGTGAATGAAGCCTACGAAAACCTAAAAAAAGAACGAAGTTTCTCATAAAAAAAGCTGGCTCGTCAATTAAATAATTGATGAGCCAGCTTTTACTTTTTCACAGTAAATTTTTTAAATATCATCAAAATCTACGTTGGTATAATCTTTAGCTTTTACAAGTTGTTCATCCTCTTGCATTGTCATATCAACTTCAATTCCTTCGTCCTGCATCGACTGACTTGCCTTAATGAAGTCAATAACCTCACCTAGTCCATCAGAAAATTTATCAAAATCTTCTTTGTATAAGAAAACTTTATGCTTCTCAAAGAAATACTTGCCATCCTGATCGTAACGCTTCTTACTCTCAGTAATTGTTAGGTAGTACTCCTCTTTGCGAGTTGATTTCACATCGAAGAAATACGTTCTTTTCCCGGCTCTTACAGCTTTTGAAAAAATCTCTTGTCTGAAGTTACTGTCGCCCTCTTGCCTTCCATCATTGTTATCAAAGCCATCCATCTTACTCGATTTTAAATTATTACCATAATTGATTTATCAAAAATAAAAAATAATTTCGAATATAGTTCAAAATTGTTAATAAACAGGTTATTATTTCAACAGAAACAAATGTTCATTTTAATTATTTTTGTAATAATATTCCATGGCAGTGGGCATAATTTCTTGCAAAGCGGCTATTCGCTTACCATCTACGGGGTGAGTACTTAATAGTTCTGGCGGTTTTTGTCCTGCATTTTCAGACATACGCTGCCAAAAAGCAACTGACTGTTGCGGATTATAACCGGCAATAGCCATGAAAATCAGCCCCATTTTATCGGCTTCGTATTCATGTTGGCGCGAAAAAGGCAACATTATACCAACTTGAGTGCCTACTCCGAAAGCCGCTGAAAAAATTGCCTGAGTCTCATCCGGTTTCTCTTTGATAGCTTCACCCAAGGCTATTCCGCCCATTTGAACTAACATGCTATGGCTCATTCTTTCGTTACCATGACGAGCAACCGCATGGGCAATTTCATGCCCCATAACCACTGCCAACCCAGCTTCTGTTTTTGTTAAAGGCAAAAGTCCAGTGTAAACAACAACTTTTCCACCGGGCATGCACCATGCATTAGGGACATCGCTTTCGATCAAGTTAAATTCCCATTCAAAATAATCTAAATAGCTTTCGTATCCATTTTCTCTTAAATATTGCTCAACGGCTATCGAGATATCCTTTCCAACCCGCTTAACGAGTGCTACCTGATTTTGATTGCTTGAAACCTTATTCGTATCAAGAAACTGCTCGTAACTAGTCAAACTCATTTCCACCATATTTGATTCAGGCAATAAATTAATTTGGTTACGACCTGTTAGTGGCACCGTGCTACAAGACTGGATCAATGACATAACTGCAATAATTGTAAAGATGACCAGAATCCTGTTTTCCAATTTTTTCATTTCGCAAAATTATTTAGTTTTCATAAAACTAAACAACAGAGATTAAAAAAAGGTAAACAAACTAGTCACCTTTTTTTAATCTCTGTTAAGAAATACTTATTGATAAATTTCCTTTTTAGCTGCCAACAAGGTATTCTTCAACAAGGCAACTCTTGTCATTGGCCCTACTCCTCCAGGAACCGGAGTTATATATGAACATTTTTCAGCTACTTCATCAAAAGCAACATCACCTTTCAATTTAAAGCCAGATTTTGTTTTGTCTGATTTTACTCGAGTAGTTCCAACATCAATGACAACTGCTCCATCTTTTACCATATTTTCCTTAACAAATTCAGGGGAACCTATCGCTGCGATTAAAATATCGGCATTTGCACAAAGCTCAACCAAGTTTTTAGTCCGGCTATGGGCAACTGTAACAGTGGCATTCATTTCCTTTTGAGACATCAGCACACTCATCGGACGGCCGACAATATTACTGCGACCAACCACTACACAATCCTTTCCTGATGTTTCAATATTATACCTTTTCAACAATTCAACAATGCCATCAGGAGTTGCAGAGACAAAACATGGCAAACCGATCACCATTCGCCCTACATTTATCGGATGAAAACCATCTACATCTTTCTTAGGATCAATTGCTTCAATGATCTTCTGCTCTGAGATCTGCCTGGGAAGAGGAAGCTGAACGATAAAACCATCAACATCAGCATCCTTATTCAACTCGTCAACTTTTGCCAGCAGTTCCTCCTCAGTCACGTCTTCTTCAAAACGGATCAAGCTTGATTTAAACCCTACCTCTTCGCAATCCTTAATTTTAAATGCGACGTAGGTTTCACTACCACCGTCATGACCAACTAAAATTGCAGCTAAATGCGGTTGCTTTGCTCCAGCGTCAACCATTGCCTTAACGTCGATGGCAATTTCCTTTTTGATCTCTGCAGCGGTTTGTTTACCGTCAATTAATTTCATGTGTTATAATTGTTTATTTTTAATTGCAACACATGGAACCCTTCTACGACAATCATGCTCCTGTGTGTGCGTATATTTACGTTTCCTCATTCTAATTTTAGAATTTATCTCGCACGCATATTTCCCATCATACGTCCCATGTTTTTACCTTGCGAAACCATTTTCATCATCTTACGTGTTTCTGCAAATTGTTTGATTAAACGGTTGACCTCTTGAATATCAGTTCCAGAACCGTTCGCAATCCGTTTTCTTCTCGATCCGTTCAACAATGAAGGGTCATTTCTTTCAGCAGTAGTCATTGAATGAATGATCGCTTCGATGTGCTTAAAAGCATCATCATCAATATCCATATTTTTCATCGCCTTTCCCATGCCCGGTATCATTGCAGCCAAATCCTTGATATTACCCATTTTTTTGATTTGCTGGATCTGTTTCAAGAAATCTTCAAAATTGAACTGATTTTTGGCCAGTTTCTTTTGCATTTTACGGGCTTCATCAACATCAAATTGTTCCTGTGCTTTTTCAACCAGCGAAACAATGTCGCCCATACCTAAGATTCGGTCAGCCATACGTTCTGGATGGAAAACATCCAGAGCCTCCATTTTTTCGCCCGTACCAACATATTTAATTGGTTTTTCAACAACCGAACGAATCGAAAGTGCGGCACCACCTCTTGTATCTCCATCCAATTTTGTTAGAACTACTCCATCAAAATCCAGCCGATCATTAAATTCCTTAGCTGTATTTACTGCATCCTGACCTGTCATCGAATCGACTACAAATAAAATCTCGTGTGGTGAAACTGCCTTTTTTACTGCCGCAATTTCATTCATCATTTGCTCATCAATAGCTAAACGCCCTGCCGTATCGATAATAACGACATCGTTACCATTCGCTTTAGCATGCTTGATAGCTGCCTGTGCAATTTTCACGGGCTCTTTATTGCCCTCTTCAGTATAAACAGGTACATTAATTTGTTCACCCAGCACTTTCAACTGATCGATTGCAGCCGGACGATAAACATCTCCAGCAACCAACAACGGATGCTTGCCTCGCTTACTTTTAATTAATTTTGAAAGCTTACCGGAAAAAGTCGTCTTACCAGAACCTTGCAATCCGGCAATTAAAATTACAGTAGGATTTCCCCCAAGATTAATATCCACTGACTTACCACCCATCAATTCGGCTAGCTCATCATGAACAATTTTAACCATCATTTCACCTGGTTTCACCGCCGAAAGTACATCCGCCCCCAGAGCCTTATCCTTGACAGTTTCGGTAAATGATTTGGCTATTTTAAAGTTAACATCGGCATCAAGCAATGCTCGCCGCACTTCCTTTAGCGTTTCAGCTATATTAATCTCGGTTATTCTTCCTTGCCCTTTTAGCAACTGAAACGACCGTTCTAATTTTTCATTAAGATTTTCAAACATATTGGTAATGATATTGATTTATTTTCAAGCTCGTGCAAAAATACAAAAATATATAGAATGAAAATTTTAAACAATCAGATAAAAAAATGTAATTACAGGGTTACCTTTCTTAAAAAAACAGAATAAAGAGGTGTAAGTACTTATAGTGTTGAACGGATAAATGAGGGATGAGAGAAGAAGTATCATATTATTACGGGCTTGTATTTAGTTGTCCGATGAATAAAGAACTAGAAACTTGTACCTATAAAGAGATCAGAACACTGAGTTTATCCGAAAGAGTAACATATATTAATTCGCTCACAAGTAAAGACAGAGCAGTACTAATACAAAAACATAGAAACTGTATCTGTCAACGAGAAAATAAAGTCCCTTTTTCACGAATCGCAATTTTGTAGAAATTTGGGGGGTCAGTTCTGACCCCCTTTTTTTTATGCTTTTTTACATCCGCTCAGGAACTTCAATCCCTAGTAATCCCATTCCTGACTTCACAATATCTGCAATAGTTTGTGATAGCAGCAACCTGAAATTACGAACTGATTCATCTTCTTCACCTAAAATTGTATGGTCGTGATAAAACTGATTAAACTCTTTTACCAGACTATAAATATAATTGGCTATTAACGCCGGACTGTAAATATCGCCTGCTTCTTTAACAACTGTTGGATAAAGAGATATTGACTTGATTAACTCCTGCTCTTTTTCTGAAAGATTGAGAGTTGAGTCCAAATCAAAACTCAACTGAATTCCTTTTTTTGTAGCTTTTCGAATAACTGAGCGAATCCGTGCATGTGTGTATTGAATAAACGGTCCCGTATTCCCATTGAAATCAATTGATTCTTCCGGATTGAAAAGCATATTCTTTTTAGGGTCAACCTTCAACATGAAGTATTTTAAGGCCCCAAGGGCAATTATTTTATATGTTCTATTCAACTCATCATCGGTATAGCCCTCCAGCTTTCCTAATTCCTCCGATGTTTTGCGAGCCACTTCAATCATTTCAGCCATTAAATCATCGGCATCAACAACTGTTCCTTCGCGTGATTTCATTTTCCCGTGAGGCAGTTCAACCATTCCGTATGAAAAATGATGCAGACCTTTACCCCATTCATAGCCAAGCTTATCTAACAAGACCGACAACACTTGGAAATGATAATTTTGCTCATTACCAACAACATAAATCATCTTGTCGATTTTGTAATCGTCGAAGCGTAATTTTGCGGTGCCAATATCCTGGGTCATATAAACAGAAGTACCATCGCTCCGAAGAAGAATTTTTTCATCCAATCCGTCTTTTGTCAAATCAGCCCACACCGATTGATCCTCTCGCTGATAAAAAACACCTTCTTTCAATCCTCTGAAAACCTCATCTTTACCGACCAAATAGGTATCCGATTCGTGATATATTTTATCGAAATCAACACCAAGTTCTTTATAGGTCACATCAAATCCAGCATACACCCATTGATTCATTGTCTGCCACAACTTAGTAACCTCTGGATCTTTGGCCTCCCACTTCCTCAACATATCACGAGCAGCCACAATGGAAGGAGCCTTTTGCTCAGCATCTTCTTTGCTCATTCCCTGCTCGACCAACTCGCTAATTTCTTGTTTGTAATGCTTATCAAACAGCACATAAAAGTCACCAACCAAATGGTCTCCTTTTATCCCTGTACTTTGTGGAGTTTTTCCATCACCCCATTGTTGCCAGGCATACATCGACTTGCAAATATGAATTCCGCGATCGTTAACAATATTCGTTTTTACTAATTCATTGCCGTTGGCTTTTATTATTTCACCAATAGAGTACCCCAACAAATTATTACGGATATGCCCTAAATGTAAAGGTTTATTTGTGTTTGGCGATGAATACTCAACCATCACCAACGGAGAATCTTCCTGGGGCTGTGTAAAACCGAAAGTATCGTCAGCTGCCGCGCTTTCTAAGACAGACAACCAGTAGTTTTGAGCAATCATCAAATTCAAAAAACCTTTGATAACTGAAAAGTTCTCAACCAAATCGACATTCTCCGTCAAATATCCACCGAGTTCTTCGCCTGTTTGCTCCGGTGCTTTCTTTGAAAAACGCAAGAAAGGAAAAACAACGACTGTCATATCTCCTTCAACATCTTTACGTGTATTTTGAATTTGAACAGCACTAGTGTCAACTGTCTGCCCATAAAGTGAGGCTATCGCTTCAACAACTTTCTCTTTTATGATTTGGTCAATATGCATAATCTATTTTTTTGAACCGCAAAGATAATAGATTATCCCTTACTTATAGGATCATTAAACATACAAAAAGAGCTCTGCCTATGCAGAGCTCTTTTTTAAAACTTCTATGTTATTTGCTATTCAATTATTCAACGGCTTTAATCTCTACTCGTCTGTTTTTAGCTCTTCCTTCCTCTGTATCGTTAGGAGCAACGGGTTGAGTTTGCCCAAGAGGCACAACTTTAACGATTCTCTCTGCAGGTACACCTTTACTCACCAGGTAGCTACGAGCGGCATCTGCTCTCTTCTCCGATAGATCCATATTGTATTGGGCCGAACCAATTTCATCAGCATGACCATACAATTCAACCTCCACGGTTTCATCTTCATTCATTATTTCAGCAATATCATCCAATTCTTTTTGAGCAGATGATTTCAAATCATACTTATCAAATTCAAAATGAATGGAACTGAATTCAAATGTTACAATTGGGCATCCTTTATTATCGATCGGTCCTGCTTCATTCGGGCAATCATCTTCTTCATCAACTAATCCATCACCATCGGTATCAATTGGGCATCCTTTTTCATCTACTTTATAACCTTTTGGTGTATCCGGACATTCATCCTTCTTATCAATCACACCATCACCGTCAGTATCCGGACAACCATCAAACTCTTTTAGTCCGGGTGTATCAGGGCAATCATCATCTTTGTCTGCGACTCCATCACCATCCCGGTCCGGACATCCATTCAGGGCAAGTTCACCCGGTTCAGTTGGGCAATCGTCTTTATAATCCGGCAATCCATCTCCATCGGTATCCACAGGGCATCCATTTTCATCCACAACAACTCCTTGAGGAGTATCGGGACAATCGTCTTTACGATCTGTAACACCGTCCCCGTCAGAATCTTTCTTTTTCCCGAAGCTAATTTCGATTCCCGCAACTCCTTTAAAAAAGCTTTCAGGCAATACATTCTCTTCATCCGCTTTATCCTCACTTAGGCCATTAATGTATCCGCCTTCAACAAATAAAGCGATACTTGAACTTAACGGAAACTTAAAGCCAGCGCCTGCATCAAAATTAAATCCGGAAACCTCATTATCCTGAATCAGACCAGGCCCCCCATAAAGGTACGGCTGAATCCCACTGTTCTCATTCAGAATATAGCCATTGTTCAGCTTATACCTTAAATTAAGAAATGTCGCGCTAATATCAAGCGTATTTTCAACTTCTGAATTTGATAAACCCAGATTGTTTAAAAGCATCAAGTCAAATGATGAGTTTAAGTACCTGCTTAAATAAAACTCTGTCATAATACCAGTACCCTCAAGCGTGTTACCGTAATAGGCACCACCACCGAGTCCAACAGCCCACTTTTTATCAGCTGTTTGTGCTTGAAGCAATAATCCCATGCTTATAAAAAAGGAAAGTAAAAATATTCTTTTCATATTGTACTAATTAAGTAAATGGTTTTTATTAAAAATAAATATTTCAAATTTTCTGTTATTGTTAATAACAACAAGCCTAATGAAAATATGTTTTAACACAATACTAAATTCTCAAACCGGAATTCAATTCATCGTCAATCAGCACCACCATGAATTTTTCGTTTAATAAAACTAACGCATTTTTATTACTTTCACCAAATAAAAATTAGGAAATTTGTTCAGTATTATCGACATAGAAACAACCGGACAGAGTGCGCAGCAAGGAAAAATCACTGAAATAGCCATCTATGTACACAATGGAACCAAGGTTATTGACTCCTTTATCACCTTAGTCAACCCCGAATGTCACATCTCCTACTTCATCACTAAACTTACTGGCATTGACAATCAAATGGTTGCCAACGCCCCCAAGTTTTTTGAGATTGCCAAGCAGGTTGTGGAGATAACTCGGGGAACAACTTTCGTAGCACACAATGTCGGTTTCGATTATAAATTTATTCAGCAGGAATATTTACGATTAGGCTACGAGTACAAATGTAAAACGATGTGTACCGTAAAACTTAGTCGCAAATATTTACCCGGCCATTCTTCGTATTCCCTCGGGAAATTATGCGATGACCTTAACATTAAGATTGACGGGAGACACCGCGCCGGAGGAGATGCATTGGCCACAGTAAAGCTTTTTGAAATTATTTTGCAAAAGCATGTTAATCCTTCACTAAGCTCTCAGCCTGTTCAACGAAGATTATTCTAAGTTCCGATTACAGTATTTATTGAATTTAATTGCCAACAGTTTTTTTACTACCTTAACATTTCTAAAATGAGATCTTTCAATCATTCGACAACTTAAATGTCTAAAGATGAAAAAGCCTAATTCCCTACCAACTCTAACACTTCTGCTATTATTCGTATTTTCACTTGACTCCAATGCCCAACAAAACACGGAAAGCAAACCTCTTGTAGAAAATCAATTTACAACTGAAAATTGCTTGAATCAATTCGACATGAATAAAATTGATAAAAAAGTGTTAAATATCAGTATTGGTTTGTTAATAAATAATTTCTCGATGGGAGAACGTTAAAAATGAGCGTTGTTGTTCCTCTTCAGGCAACTAATGCTCCACACAGACATGTCGAGGATGAGTTCTTCTTTGTTCTGGAAGGTGAAGCCCAACTCTATCTAGATGGAACGACAAAGGGCGCTGCCTACGCAAGCTTCTATTGCCCATCAGGAGTTGAACGTAGCTTGGGAATATAGGAGACACAGAACTGAAATATTTAGAGATTAAAAAAACATCAGAAATAGAAAAAGACATGCAAACAAAAATTAAATGGGGAATACTAAGTACTGCAAAAATTGGAGTTACTAAAGTCATTCCAGCAATGCAAAAAGGTCAATATTGTGAAGTAACCGCAATAGCGTCTCGCAATATCGAAAAAGCAAGCCATGCGGCAGATCAATTTGGCATTCCAAAGCGCTATGCCTCATACGAAGACCTATTGGCAGATCCCGAGATTAATGCCATATACAACCCTCTGCCCAACCACATGCACGTTTACTGGACCATGAAAGCATTGGAAGCCGGGAAAAATGTGCTATGTGAAAAACCAATAGGAATGAATGCCGACGAAGCTAAAGCATTAGCTGAAGCAGTTAAAAAATATCCGGATTTAAGAGTGATGGAAGCATTCATGTACCGATTTCATCCACAGTGGGAAAAAACTTATGAACTCGTCCAAAGTGGAGCTATTGGGGACGTAAAAACAGTTCAATCATTCTTTTCCTATTACAATGTCGACCCTCAGAATATTCGTAACAAGCCCGATATTGGAGGTGGTGCATTAATGGATATTGGTTGTTACTGTATTTCTGTCCCTCGTTTCTTATTTGACGAAGAGCCCTCAGAAGTTACTGGCCAAATGGATTTTGATCCGGTTTTAAAAACGGATCGCTTAACTTCCGGGCTACTATCTTTCCCGTCCGGGAAAACCAGCAGTTTTACTTGTGCTACTCAATTAACGCCTCATCAGCAAACCAATATATTAGGAGATCAAGGTCATATTATTGTTGAAATTCCGGTAAATGCTCCACCAGAAGAAAAAGTAAGAATAACACTTCGCACAAAAGAAAAGACCGAAACGTTTACCTTCGACCCGATCGACCAGTATACTTTACAAGCTGATGCATTTTCGAACTCGATTCTTCGCAACAAACCATCGCCAACACCTTTAACTGATGCTATTGGCAACATGAATGTTATTGATGCGATTATAGAAAGCTCAAAACAAAAGCGAACGATTTCATTATAAAATAAAGGTCATAAAAAAACCTCGCAATTAATTGCGAGGTTTTCAACATCTATCACACCTGATGATTGTTACTATTTTACTTTTTCAACTACTGCTTTAAAGGCCGCAGGTTGGTTCAAAGCTAAATCTGCTAAAACCTTACGGTTAATCTCAATGTCGTTCTTTTTCATCAAACCAATCAATTGAGAATAACTTAAACCTTCCTGGCGTGCTGCAGCGTTAATACGTTGAATCCACAAAGCGCGGAAGTTTCTCTTTTTTGTTTTTCTGTCACGGTAAGCGTATGTTAACGCCTTTTCGTGTGCATTTTTTGCAACTGTCCAAACATTTTTACGGGCACCCCAGTAACCTTTGGTTTGCTTGAGGATTTTTTTTCTACGAGCCCGAGATGCTACGTGATTTACTGACCTTGGCATAATCTTTAATTTATGAGTGGCTAGCGTCCCGACTTTACGGAATCTTCACAGCTATACCCTCTGTTTTTTTACTTAATTTACTTTCGAAAAGGAATTGTTTGTTACTTCATGTTAAGCATCAGCTTCACATTTTTCTCATCAGCTTTATCAACCGTCCCCCAATAGGTTAGGTTTCTTTTTTGCTTGGTGCTTTTTTTAGTCAGAATATGACTTTTATAAGCATGCTTCCTTTTCAGTTTTCCAGAGCCGGTCAATTTAAACCGTTTTTTTGCGCTGGATTTCGTCTTCATTTTTGGCATCTTGTCTTAATTTTATATTCGAAGAATTACTTCTTCTTTTTAGGTGCAATAAACATCGTCATTCGTTTCCCTTCAAGGCGCGGCATTTGCTCAACCTTTCCAAGATCTTCCAATTCGGTAGCAAAACGCAAGAGCAAAATCTCTCCTTGTTCTTTAAACAAAATCGAGCGTCCTTTAAAAAACACATATGCTTTCACTTTAGCTCCCTCTTTTAAAAACTTCTCAGCATGCCTTAACTTAAATTCAAAATCGTGATCATCCGTATTCGGTCCGAAACGAATTTCTTTAACCACAACCTTAACTGCTTTGGCTTTCATTTCCTTCTGTTTCTTTTTTTGTTGATAAAGAAACTTCTGGTAATCTATAACCTTACAAACCGGAGGATCAGCATTTGGCGAAATTTCGACAAGATCGAGTTCCATTGAATCCGCAATTTTTAATGCTTCTGACAATGAATAAACTCCTTGTTCTTCAATATTCTCTCCAACTAAACGTACCTGCTGAGCACGTATACGTTGATTAATGTTATGCTGTGGACCTGTGTCCACTCTTCGTCCTCCTCGATATGGGCGTTTTTTTATTGCGATACGAAAAACCTCCTATTTCTTTTTTAGTTATAAAATGATGCTAATTGTTCTTTAACTTCTTTTTGGATGAAATCAGCAAACTCTTCTTTGGTCATAGTACCTTGGTCTCCTTCACCTTGTTTTCTAACGGCAACGGTTCCCGACTCTGCTTCTTTCTCTCCAACTATTAACAAATACGGGATACGTTTTAGTTCATTATCCCGGATTTTACGACCGATTTTCTCATTCCGGCCGTCAATTAGGGTGCGAATATCGGAATTATTTAGAAAATTTGAAAGATTTTCTGCGTATTCATTATACTTTTCGCTGATTGGTAAGATAACAGCCTGCTCGGGAGTCAGCCACAATGGAAATTTTCCTGCGGTATGTTCAATTAACACGGCCACAAAACGTTCCATTGATCCAAACGGTGCACGGTGAATCATAACCGGACGGTGACGATTATCATCAGCACCAATGTACTCCAGTTTAAAACGCTCGGGCAAGTTATAATCAACCTGAATGGTTCCCAACTGCCAGCTTCGACCCAATGCATCTTTGATCATGAAATCAAGCTTTGGACCATAGAAAGCTGCTTCTCCTAATTCAGTAACTGTATTTAATCCTTTTTCTTCGGCAGCCTCAATAATTGCCCGCTCGGCTTTATCCCAATTCTCAGTTGAACCGATATACTTTTCAGGCTTCTCCGGATCGCGCAATGATATTTGTGCTGTAAAATCTTCGAAGTTCAACGCCTCAAAAATAATAAAGATGATATCAATTACTTTTTTAAACTCATCTTTCAACTGATCAGGACGGCAATAAATATGTGCATCATCCTGAGTGAATCCGCGAACACGGGTTAAGCCGTGCAACTCACCACTTTGCTCGTAACGGTAAACAGTGCCAAACTCTGCCATGCGAACCGGCAAATCTTTGTACGATCGTGGTTTAAATTTATACAACTCACAATGATGAGGACAGTTCATTGGCTTCAACATGTATTCCTCACCTTCTGCCGGAGTTTTTATAGTTTGAAATGAATCAGCTCCATACTTGGCATAGTGCCCCGAAGTTTTATATAAGTTGATATCTCCGATATGCGGAGTAATCACCTGTTCGTAACCAAATTTCTTTTGTACTTTTTTCAAAAAGTCTTCCAATTGCTGGCGAAGCATTGCTCCCTTAGGCAACCACATTGGCAAGCCCTGTCCCACTTCCTGCGAGAAAGTAAACAGTTCCATTTCTTTACCAATTTTTCGGTGATCTCGTTTCTTTGCCTCTTCAAGCATAACCAGATACTCTTCCAAAAACTTCTGCTTAGGGAAAGTCACACCATATACGCGAGTAAGCATTTGGTTCTTCTCATCGCCACGCCAGTATGCACCGGCAATAGACGTTAGCTTTACCGCTTTGATATAACTAGTATTTGGCAAGTGAGGGCCACGACACAAATCAGTAAAATTTCCTTGATTATATAGTGTGATCGTTCCGTCTTCCAGCTCACTGATCAACTCCTGTTTTAGTTCATCATCCTTTTCAGTGAACATCCGGATGGCTGCATCTTTCGATATATTCTGACGGACAATTTCGTTTTTCTGACGCGCCAGCTCAATCATTTTTTTCTCAATCTTTTCAAGATCTTTTTCTGAAAGCTGTTTTCCCTCAGGAAGATCGACATCATAATAAAATCCCGTATCGACGGTAGGACCAATACCAAATTTCGTTCCGGGGAAATAGCTTTCTATAGCTTCTGCCATTAAATGAGCCGAAGAATGCCAAAAGGTTTCTTTTCCTTCACGGTCATCCCAAGTATGTAATTTAATGTTGGCGTCTTCTGTAACCGGACGATTCAAATCCCAAACCGAACCATTTACAGTTATTGCTAAAACCTCTTTTGCCAAGCGGTTACTAATCGATTTGGCTATCTCAATTCCAGTAACTCCACTTTCATATTCCCGAACACTATTATCAGGTAATGTTATTTTAATCATCAATATCGAATTATGGATTTTATTTTCAGGGTGCAAAGATAATTATTATTAACTGATAACGATAAGGGTTAACCAATAATTTCATTATCAGAAAAACACAAGAGACACAACATGGTACCTTCTGATCTACTTTACACATGAATTTAGTCAAAATGATTATCGCACACTTAAAGAAACTCCTGCATTTAACGAAGTATACTCTGCTTTATTAATAGAGCCAAAAATATTGAAAAAACCTAGTTTCATTCTCAAGCCAGCATCCAAACTTATACGCGACGACTTATAGTTCAGCTTAATCGGATCAATTTCCTCCTCAACTTCGGTAATTCGATTTCCATCAATCTTAACAGCAACAGGATAGCGCCCCAATAAATCAACAGTTGATTTACTTCGGCTATTCCCAACACCTCCGAAGAATGTAATAAAGGCGACCTTTTTCGAAACAATCAAACCTATTTTCATCGTATTGGTGTTGATATCCAACTCCTGATTCTCATCAGGCTGGTATCCGTCAGGAGTGCCAAATGACTTGTTCACCAGATAATCTTCCAACTGAAAATCGACTCCAGTACTGGCATCAATATGAGAATAAGCAGCAAAGACTGCAGCATCAAAAGGCAGATTCTTTAAAACCGGCATCCAATCCCTGAAACTATTCTTCACTCCAACTCCAATCAAACCAACACGAACGTCCTCCTCTTCATCCCCCTCTTGATTAAAATGTAGTTTAGGTACATAGCGAAACATAAAATCAGTATGGGGTAAAAGCCCAATACTCAACTGGGCCATAGGAATCGGAACATTGTCCATATCGATTCCCGGAGGGCTGTGAAATGACCCCAACGTATCTCCTGGGTTAGTTGCATCCTGCTGAAGTATATTAATTTTAGGGCCCCATTCTTCTGCTCCAGCCACCGTTTGTGCGATACTATTTGTCGGATCATCCAGATACACATTTTGTAAGTTGATTTTTCCAATATCGAACGTTTTTGCCGACTCTGGAATACGAACCGCAGTAATACTCATTGAAAAATCGAATCCAAACCGTTCATGAGTTTCAGCAGTATAATACCAACCTTTATTCAGTCCATCGCCAAGTGAATAAGCAAAAGGCTCCAAATAACCCTGAATCAATTTACTGGCATCAACCGATCCTGCTTTAATAAATTCAGTTACATCAGATTGAGCCAATGCTATCTGTCCGCTAAATACAATAGTTAATAAAATCACAATTTTTCTCATATCGCTGAAAATCCATTTTAGGTTCATCTTTTGTTCATATACTATTAAAATCATGTCTTACTTACAAGGCAATAACTAATTTCGCATGTATTGCTCCGCTAAAATACGGACCTATTTCGAGAATTTTTATTGTAATCATCTTTCTTTTTTGAAAAAAAAAACAAAGCTTTGACAACTAAAACAAGTTTCATTATGCATAAGATTCTCATAACACTATTCCTTTTTATCGCGATAGGAAACCCATCAATAGCACAAAAAAAATTAACAATTGCTGATTTCCATCAAAAAAACACATTCTCCGAGCGAGTTGTGAAAGGGCTTCGCTCATCAGCTAATGGACTCTACTACACAACTCTGGAAAACGGAAAACGCATTGTAAAATACAACTACAAAAATGGAGAAAAGGTAGAAACAGTTTTCGACCTAGATAAATTAGAGAATGCACCGATTCGCTATTTTTCAGCTTATGCGTTTAGCTCCGACGAAACAAAAATTCTTTTAACGACTGATAAGGAAAAAATTTATCGCCATTCCTTCACTGCCAACTATTTTGTTTGGAATTCAACAACCGAAGAATTAAATGAACTTTCGTCGAAAGGAAAACAGCGAGAAGCAACTTTTTCTCCGGATGGTGAACGAATTGCATTTGTTCGCGACAATAATATTTTTATTAAAACGCTGCGTTTTGGAACCGAAAGTCAGGTGACAAATGATGGAAAGAAGAACGAAATTATCAACGGAGTTCCTGACTGGGTTTACGAAGAAGAGTTCTTTGACTTTCAAGAAAGAGATAAACCGGTCTCGACTAAAGCTTTTGCATGGTCGCCCGACAGTAAATTTTTAGCTTACATTCGGTTCGACGAAACAGAAGTGAAAAGCTACAAAATTACAATGTATAAAGGACAAGATCCTTCATTTTCAGAGAATGACCAATACCCGGGAGAGTACGTTTTAAAATACCCGAAAGCCGGTGAAAAAAACTCAACAGTTTCGGTATTTGCCTACGACATAAAATCGAAAACTAAGGTTGAAGTAGATTTGGGTGAAGAAACTGACATCTATGTTCCCCGCCTGAAATGGACTGCTGATGCCAATGATTTAGCTGTTTTCAGATTGAATCGCCGTCAAAATAAACTTGACATATTGTTCGCAAATCCGTTTACCGGAGATACTCGCTTGTTTTTCACCGAAAAGAATGACCGCTACGTTGCTGAAGAGTTTCTAGATGACTTTATCTTTTTGCCCGACAACGACTATTTTGTTGTCAACAGCGAGCGTGATGGTTATTCGCACCTTTATTTATACGACCGCCAAGGCTTTGAAGTCCGACAACTAACAGAGGGCGAATACGATGTAACCGACTTTTATGGTTTCGACTCAAAAAAGAAAATTTTCTATTATCAGGCTGCTAAAAAATCGCCGATGCAGCGCGAAGTCTATTACACCAGCCTGGACGGCAAAAAACAAGGCATTCTGAGTCAAAAAGATGGAACAAATAAAGCGGTTTTCAGTAGTGGTTTTCAATATTTCATCAACGAATACACTAATCTGACTACTCCGAAAACATTTAGCTTATACAACAATAAAGGTGAGCTAGTGCGGGTGCTGGAAGACAATAGTGAATTAAAAAGCAAGTTAGCAGAATACAACATTCCTCAGAAATCGTTCTTTAGTTTTGAAACCTCTGACGGAATTTCACTAAATGGCTGGATGATCAAACCACTCAATTTCGACAAAACTAAAGAATACCCGGTAGTGATGACCCAATACAGCGGCCCCAACTCACAGAAGGTGGTCGATAAGTGGTCTGCCGATTGGTTCAACTATCTTGCACAAGAAGGTTATGTAATTGCCTGTGTAGATCCAAGAGGAACAGCAGCCCGCGGAGAAAATTTTCGGAAAATAAGTTATATGCAACTAGGAAAATATGAATCAGAAGACCAGATTGAAGCTGCAAAACACCTCGGATCGCTCCCCTATGTCGACAAATCGAACATTTCGATTTGGGGCTGGAGTTACGGAGGACAAATGACTCTACTTTGCATGGAAAAAGGAGGAGATATTTTTAAAGCTGGTATCTCAATTGCTCCCGTTACCCACTATAAGTTTTATGACACGGTTTACACAGAACGATTCATGCGCACACCGAAAGAAAACCCCGATGGTTATAACGACAATGCGCCACTAACCCACCCTGAGGGAGTTACAGGACGCTTGCTCCTAATTCACGGCTCAGCAGATGATAATGTACATATACAAAACACGATGGAAATGGCCGAAGCATTAGTCCAAGCCAACGTTCAATTTGACATGGCAATTTACACTAACAGAAATCATAGTATTTATGGTGGAAATACCCGGATGCACCTCTATAAAAAAATGACTGACTTTCTGAATACGAATTTGAAATAAGCGAGGATGCTGGACTAACTGTTCAGCATTTCTTCTTTCATCTTGCTTTGTTCCTTTAATAGAAAATCATGTTTTTCCAACTTCTCTAGTAAAATATGTTTTTGAGGGATAAAAAACTTGCGTCGGCGCGTAACATACTCGAACGACAAAGGAGAAAAGTTTTCGAGTTCTTTCTGAAATAATTTGCTGTAATACTGAGCATCGACAACTACCGACTCAACAAAAAACAACAGGATACTTTTTTGCAGCAATCCTTTAAAATCGAGATCTACCCTATCTAATATTTCTTTAGAATGGTCTAGCACGTGCTCTCCAAAATTATAGGTTTTATATACTATAGAATCCAGCTTCTGATCTTTTGCCAGAAGAGAGAAGGTGGTCATCAATCCTCCTTCCAAATCTTCTTTGACATCCTGGATATCATCCAACAACTGCAAGTATGCACCATAGCCAAACAAAAAATCTTTCTCCTCATCCGTAAGCTTTCCGGCTACTAAATAGCCATCAGCTAGCACAGATGCACCTCCTTTTGCCAAACAAATATTCAATGCTTGCTCTGGTGTCACCGTATCATGTTGTAGCTGCATACTATCAGTTTGTGCCCGATGAATTCCCAACAGCGATTCAAACACCTCCGGATAATCATTGCGATCAAACTGCCCTTCAATCAACTCAATCATGTGATAAATCTTCCGCTCCTGCTCATTTTTTGCTTCAACTGGCTTTCCAGCAATACGATTAGCAAAACGCTCACTGAATTCATATTTATCAAGTGTTGAGATACTCGGATCGTCTACATAATTATCGGTATAGGGATACAACATGCTGTATGCAAAGATTGATTGAGTCAATTCAACTGGATAACCTAAAATCAACTGCAGTCCGTTCATAATCCAAACGTTCCGGCAGGCTTGAAATACACTTTCGATCGGCAACTCCGAATCAAGATCACGTACTATCTTCGAAAATGCTTTTGTAGATTTCATCATTTCAGCAGAAAACATCAAATTAATCTCCTCGTGTTCATACGAAAATGCGTCCTGAAATAAGGTTTGCAACTGCGTCAATATGAATTCGTCTAACCAGTCGAATTCTGCAAGAGCCGAAATTTCATCTTCGTCTAGTTTCTTCATCGACATAAAGAACCGATCAACAAAAGCTTCCTTACTCTTCTTTTCACGACGACCAATGGGATTTCCAAAATTGGCATTCGAATCATTAGTCTGATACCAGATATCAGCAAACTTATTAGTCAATTGAAGAATTTCCATGGTTTTCTAGTTTTGGATAATGCTAACAAATAAAAACAATCCAAACTTTAAGCGCGCTAGTTTTCCGACAAACTCCTGCCATTTATCGATAAACAAGCTGAAGGATAAAAAACGTTGACGATCGATTCCGACTAAAAAATACAGTTCAATTTTATACCTTGCGAAAAAAAATACAATGGCAGAAGGGTTATCAGAACACGAACAGCTTTTTTACAACGATGGCTACCAACTGGGGTTGCAGGCGGCAAAAAACAATTATGCCGAGGACGATTTATTCCAAGCCATGGCGCAAATGTACCAGGCCATCGATCAACTGATAGAATCGTTGTCGGCAATGGCTCAAAAGCAAGGCATCGCTATTCATTGTAGAAAGGGGTGCGATTACTGTTGCCGTCAGGCGGTATTTGCCAACTCCTACGAGTTGCACTATCTCGATCATTTTATCAAAAAGAACTTCAGCAACGACCAAAAAAATCAGGTTCGGGAAAAAGCAATGGCCAAGAACAAACAAACTTCGGCATTAGAAGAAAAAGACATGTTGAATTTTAAAAGCCCATGCGCATTATTGAAAAATGGTTCGTGCACCGCTTACGAGGCTCGACCAATGGCATGCCGCATCTATCTTTCTACCAATGTTATCAGTTGTATTGAGTTTTATCAAAACCCAGAGAATGAAAATAACTACCCGGCACTATTAAATTTTCCGTTAATGGCCGGTCGCATGATGAATGAAGGGTTTATTGCAGCTCTAAAAGAAAACGGTATTGAGATAGCCGAATTTCGTTTAGAAGAAGGACTGAAGAATGTACTTAACGGATAGAAAAACAGACCCCATAAAAAAACTATCCTTTGAGTTTCAAACGAAGGCTGGCTATTCGATCCTGCCGCTCCATCGAAAAACTTTGGCTTTCCCGCTCGACAAAGTCCAACAGCACAATTGCTTTATGATAATATAGTTGCTGGCGTAAAAAGGTTTCATCAACCGAGGCTACATCACCCAACTGCTCCAACAAACTGGCAAACTGCTCCATATTTTCCAGCGATACTAATTTCTCTTGTAACAGTTCAACGAAAGCCTCATCTTCCAGAAAAAGCAAGTCTTTCAATACCAAATCCAGTTCCTCTTCCAATTCGGATGACACTTTTTGAATCGCTGCAGCCGGCTGATGTTCTTTCTTTCTCAAGCGTAAAATCAAGCGAGCTAAAAAAGCACCCATTTCCTGAATCTGATGCAGCAAGTAATCTCGACGTTCCATAATCACTATTAGTGTTTAACGAAATATAAAGATAAGCACAATTAATCAAAATAAAATGAGTTTATATAGATCAAAGAATTATTACTTTTGTGCGCATGAATTCCAGACACCTAATACTCTTCGTACTACTTTGTATTCTTATTTCGCCCCGGGTATTTGCACAAAGTAATAATGCAACAATCTATGGAGTGGTCACCGGCGAAAAAGGACAAGCCGTTGAATTAGCCAATATTTCAATCAAAAACTACCCGATTGGCACGGTAACTGACCGAAAAGGTGAATACCTGCTTCGTATCCCCGCTGAAAAACAAGTTACCATCATATTTTCGCTTTTAGGTTATTTGCCGCAAGAAAAAACAATTGAGGCAAATGCAGAGGAACGAATCGAACTAAACCTGCAACTGCAAATAAATTCGGAAGAAATTGGCGAAGTTCAGGTTTCAAGAAGTCGGAAAGGAAATGGGAATATTAGCCGCATTGATCCGAAATTTACCAATATTATGCCCGATGCTTCGTCCAGTGGAGTCGAAGCACTGATAAAAACATTGCCGGGAGTTTCGTCCAACAATGAGCTCAGTTCTCAATATTCCGTTCGCGGAGGTAATTTCGATGAGAATCTTGTATATGTCAACGATATTGAAATTTACCGACCGTTTTTGGTTCGCTCCGGCCGCCAGGAAAGCTTGAGTTTTATAAACTCCGATATGGTTTCCAGTATTGAGTTTTCGGCTGGTGGCTTTGATGCCAAGTATGGCGATAAAATGGCTTCTGTTTTGGACATCAAATACCGTAAACCGACAGAATTTAACGGTAGTGCCGCCATTAGTATGCTGGGTGGAAATTTGCACGTAGAAGATATCAGCAAAAACAAAAAGTTAAGTTATACCGGAGGCGTACGTTACAAAACAAATCGTTATCTACTTGGCAGTCTGGATGAAAAAGGAGAATACAATCCTAATTTTGTTGACCTTCAAACTTACGTGACTTATCGTTTTTCTGATCAGTTTGATTTGTCGTTTCTTGGAAATGTCTCTCAAAACAACTACAATTTCATCCCTCAAACCCGCGAAACATCTTTCGGCACTTTTGAAACAGCCTACAACACCAAGGTCTACTTTGAGGGGCAAGAAAAAGATAAATTTCAAACATTGCTTGGTGCATTGTCAGCAAACTATCATCCGTCGAATGAACTGAACCTGAAATTTATTGCTTCAGCATTTCAAACCAAAGAAGAAGTTAACTATGATATTTTAGGAGATTACTACCTCAACGAATTAGAGCGAGACCTGGCATCTAAGTCAGTTGGCGATAGTATTTTAAATCTGGGGATCGGGACTTTTTTAAATCACGCACGCAACAAATTAGAAGCGCATGTTTATAGCTTTTCGCACAAAGGGGCATACAACACCACCGATCACCTTTTAAATTGGGGTGTGAAATTTCAATTGGAAGATATTGACGACCGAATTAATGAATGGGAACTTCGTGACTCAACAGGCTATAGCATGCCATATTCTGATGAAAATGTGACGCTTGCAAGAGTTGTTACAACTGACAACCAGATGCAAAACATGCGAATTACCGGACACGTTCAAGACACCTACGCTATTCCAATCAACAGGGGCGAGCTCTATGTTACCGGCGGACTTCGATTTCATTATTGGGATTTCAGTAGTGAGTTTTTGTTGAGTCCTCGCTTTGCATTTAATTACTACCCCGATTGGGAAACCAATATCTCGTTTCGAATTGCCGGCGGTAGTTACCAGCAACCTACTTTTTTTAAAGAACTAAAAGATCGTGACGGCAATATAAATTCCGATGTAAAAGCACAGAAATCAACCCAGGTTGTTCTCGGCTCCGATTATTTATTCAGAGCCTGGGATCGACCGTTTAAACTAACTTCAGAGGTCTTTTACAAAAACTTTTCACACCTGGTCCCCTATCAGGTTGAGAATGTTCAAATTCGTTACTTAGGCGACCAAGAGTCTACCGGTTATGCAACTGGCATGGACTTTAAAGTTAATGGGGAGTTCGTTAGTGGCGTGCAATCGTGGGCCAGCGTTTCATTACTTCAAACCAAGGAAGACGTCGTTGGCGATGGTCATGGTTGGATACGGCGACCAACTGACCAGAGAGTAAATGTGAGTTTATTTTTTCAGGACTACTTCCCGGGCAATCCAAGCTACAAAATGCACCTGGCTGCCTTTTATGGGGCAAGATTACCTACCGGACCACCAAATTCAGAACGTTATATGGACACCTATAAAATGCCACCTTATCGTCGTATGGATATTGGTTTTTCGAAGATTCTGATCGGTCCGGAGACACAACACAACAGCAAGTTACTTAGCAAAGTTAAAAACATGTGGGTCAGCTTGGAAGTACTCAACTTACTCGGTATCAACAATACTGTTTCCTACTTTTGGGTGTCAAGCAACACTGGCGACATGTTTGCTGTTCCAAACTATCTGACCAATCGAAAACTCAACTTGAAACTATCAATAAAATTTTAGACCAATGAAGCTTCCTATTTTTCAAGTTGACGCTTTTGCAGAAGAACTGTTCCAAGGAAATCCGGCAGCCGTTGTTCCACTTGAAAACTGGTTACCCGATCAGTTGATGCAATCCATCGCACTGGAGAATAATTTGTCAGAAACGGCCTTTTTTGTTCCAATGAAAGCCGGGTTCGAAATTCGATGGTTTACACCCAAAGCCGAAGTTGACTTATGCGGATATGCGACACTCGCCACGGCACACGCCATTTTTAACGAAGCCAGTTACCCGTCCAACAAAATCACCTTTGGAAGCCGAAGTGGTGAAAAAAGATGAATTGTTGGAATTAAATTTCCCCGCTGATCATATCAATGAAATAGCTGAACCAACCGATTTACCCCATGCTATTGGATTGAAACCCTAAAAGTGCTTTCTAGGCAAAGCAGGTTATCTATTTATCTACGAAAAGCAAGAAGACATGGAACAAGTGAATCCCAATTTTGGAACTTTATCAGAAACCGAAGCTCGCGGAATTATCATCACTGCCCCCGGGAAAGAAGCTGATTTTGTTAGCCGTTTCTTTGCTCCGGGGGTTGGCATCGATGAAGATCCTGTAACTGGATCAGCCCACACAACACTCGCCCCTTACTGGGCTGACAGACTGGATAAAAATGAATTGTCGGCAAAGCAAATTTCCGAACGCGGAGGAAAACTACAGTGCATCTTAAAAGGCAATCGCGTTTTAATCGCCGGCAAAGCCAGAACTTACCTCCAGGGCAAAATCTTTGCTTAAGCTGCAACTCTAAAAACTTCGTCTTCTTTCATCCTAACATATAAAAGAAAACTTTCCTATTTCGTTCTTGTTTCACTAGTCATGAGATCAAATCTGAAATGGCTAGTTATGCTATTTACATGTAGCACAACAAGTTGCCATTCAAAAAATCGAAAAACTATGGAAAAGCATCAATATACCAACCAACTAATTCACGAAACTTCGCCATATCTGTTACAACATGCTCACAATCCGGTAAACTGGATGCCTTGGGGAGATGATGCGCTTGAAAAAGCAAAAAAAGAGAACAAACTGCTACTTATCAGTATTGGTTATGCTGCTTGCCATTGGTGTCATGTTATGGAGCACGAATCGTTCGAAGACTGGGCTATTGCTCAGGTAATGAACGAATATTTCGTTTGCATTAAAGTTGACCGGGAGGAACGGCCTGACATTGACCAGATTTATATGACAGCCGTGCAGCTGATGACTCAACGTGGCGGCTGGCCACTCAATATCATTGCGCTGCCAGATGGACGACCATTTTGGGGCGGCACTTATTTCATGAAAGATGTCTGGATGAATACACTGCTGCAAGTGCACAATTTCTATCAGGAAAATCCTGATAAAACAGTCGACTACGCCGAACGGCTAAAACAAGGAATAAGCGATAGCAATCTAATTCCGGTTAGCAAAAAAGGTGAGGACATTACCGTTGAGCACTTAAAACAAGCTGTTCAACATTGGCAGTCGAACCTTGATTATCAAGAAGGAGGCAATGCAGGAGCTCCTAAATTTATGATGCCCAATAATCTCAGTTTTCTATTGCGATGGGCTCATCAAACCAATGATGTTGACATATTGGAGTATGTTGAAACAACCTTGAGTAAAATGGCAATGGGTGGAATTTACGACCAAGCTGGAGGAGGATTTGCCCGCTATTCAACTGATGCGAATTGGAAGGTCCCTCATTTTGAAAAAATGCTTTATGACAATGGCCAAATACTTAGCGTTTATGCTCAAGCATTCAAAAAAACGAAAAATCCATTATATGCTGAAGTAATCAATCAAACCATTGACTTTCTAAAACGGGAGATGCGTTCGCCTGAACATGGATTTTACTCTTCATTAGATGCCGATAGTGAAGGTGAAGAAGGTAAGTTTTATGTATGGAAGAAGCAGGAGCTGGAGCAACTGTTGAAAGACGAATTCGAGCTGTTTAGCAAGTACTACAATATCAATGCAAACGGTTATTGGGAAGATGGCAATTACATATTGCTACGTCATCAAACCGATAAGGCTTTTGCCGACGAACACGAATTAAGTTTAAGCGACTTAAAAGATCAAGTAAAAAGCTGGCAAACAACCTTGTTAAAAGAACGCGAATCACGTATCAGACCGGGGCTGGATGACAAAATACTAAGCTCATGGAATGCGTTGGCAATATCTGGCTTAGTTGATTCGTATCAGGCATTGGGCAATACCGAGTTTTTGGAGCTGGCTGAAAAAAATATGCGATTTATAAAAGAGAAACAAATGGGTAGTGATGGTTCTCTAAAGCATTCTTATAAAAATGACATCAGTAAAATAAATGGTTTTCTGGAGGATTACGCGTTGATGATTCAAGCCTTGCTTGACCTGTTTGAAACGACCGGAAACATCCCCTATTTGGAAGATGCCAAGCTACTGACAAATAAAACCTTTGAGCAGTTTTACGATTCCGAAAAATCGATTTTCTACTTTACACCAAAATCTCAAACAGATGTCATTAACCGAAGTATAGAAGTACACGACAATGTTATTCCGGCTTCAAATTCGGTCATGGCCAACAACCTGTTTCGTTTAGGGCACTTAACTGCCAATCAGGATTACTTGAAAATAGCAGAACGTACGGTTTCAAAAATGGTGGATGATTTCATAAACTATCCGGGAGGTTATTCCAACTGGCTTCATGTAGCACTCGATTTTACCGACAAGCATTTTGAGGTCGTCCTAACCGGGGAGGATGTGATTGAGAAGCTGAAAAAGTTACAGGAAAATTATCTTCCAAATTGTCTCTTTTGTGCAGGCGCGGCGGATAAGCAGCTTCCGTTATTGAAAAACCGGATTGTAAACGGGCAAACATTCATTTACATTTGTCAGAATAACACTTGTCGGCTTCCGGTTGAAAGTACAAAGGACGCTTTACAGATAGTCGCTACCGACGAATAAACCACTATTCTATGGCAAACGACAAAAGCTTCTTCAAATCCTTTCGACAGGCTGCTGCCAGTTCAGGGATTTCAATGGCCTGTTGCAACTTTTTAACATTATCAATTTCGTGGGTAAAAAGGGCAAATACCTCACTCAAATTCATATTATTTGGTGCCGACTGTTCAATAATCATTTCATCACCGACAGCAACCATACCATTTTCCAGAACACGAACATAAACGCCCGGGTACGGAGATTCAAAAAATTCACGAACAGCTTTCTGGCTTTCCATCCGAATACCCAGTTTAAAACATGGTTGACGCGGCTGCGTCACTTGCACCAACGCACCTCCAAGTCGGTAAATATCTCCAATATGTATTTTCGACTCGTCAATTCCTTTAATCGTCAAATTTTCACCAAACATCCCCCACTGCCAGTCCAGATTCGGATAACGCTCTTGCCAAAACGGATAGTTATTTGATCCATAAATATAGCAGGCCTTATCCAGTCCACCATGGTAGCGGCGATCAATCACATGGTCATCTTTGACATCTTCTTGCTCCAATAATAGAGGAGAGTTCGTGGAATACTTATAAATTCCTGTTCTTACTTTTTTGCCGCGCCACTCGATTTCTACAGGCTGGCCAATATTGGTTGATTGTACTTTCATTGTATGTTTAATTGCAATATTAAGTGCAGCTTGTCCGCTAATCATCTTCGAAAATCTTTTTCACCCGACCGACTTCTCCGGTCTCCAACCTTACCTTTATTCCATGTGGATGATTCGGTGATTTTGTTAAAATCTGTACCACATACCCATCAGTCAGCTCGCCTGTTCGCTGATGATGCTTTTGTACGATTTCAACATGACTTTCAATCTGTATATTGCTCCGTTTTGTGCCTTCCATCTTTTTATTTTCGAAGAAACAATTATTTCGTGATATTAAAAAATTACTATTAATTTGAGACACGAAATATTACAGATATAAAGAAGTTGATATTCTTTTTCTATTTTCACAAAAACAAATATCAGAGTTTTTTATCTTTATCTAAACAACTAAAAGTATCTACAAAATACAGGAGTTATGGCGACTAAAAGAGACTGGAAATTTTCTTCTTCCAAAAAAAATCGTGGTCAGGGCACAAATGAAAATGATCCTATTCATCTGGAAAGCTGTCCGCGCGGGGGAAATCGCTGTATCGATCAGCGGTCAAAAATCAATAAGAGTATTAAAAACTCTCACGAACTCTTTCAAGATCGTCAGTATAATCACTCCATTGATGAACTAAAAGCTGCCTTTTACAAGACACTCGATTTACAAGATAGTCCATGCAATCAATGCGCAAGCTTATTTCGACATCGGATTTTAGAATCTATGGAGCAAGTAAATCAGGAATTGCGAAGAATGACAAGAGGTCTATTCGGTTCCAGACGTTACAAAACCATCTACCAACATTCTGTTTCGGCGATGGAAGAACTCAGACAACTGAATAAATAAATTTGCAGTCAAAACGAAATTAGGCTATTACATCCATCCTCAGCCTTTATCAATCATAAGCTCACCAAACTTCCACTCCTGTATTTAATGTAAATTGACCTAAGCGACCAGGTTCGATACAACATTTTTACCGTATGCCAACAAAATGTTAAAAATCATTAAAATAAAGTTAACCATCCCTTCCTACTTCTAGAAACATTTTATATAACATATAGCTTCATATTTCCCAAATATTTAATTAGTTTTAAGCATACATTAAAAATAGCAAAAGGGATTTCTATATTTTTTCGATTCGTGAAAAAGATCAGCAGTGTGTGCTAGTGATAATTTTAATATAGAAATAATGAAAGAAATGAAGGGATGGATTTTTTCACGGTTAAGTGGAAAACGTGAAAGAATATTAAAAAGTGAACCGATACAATTTGTTAGCTGTCAATATAACGGACGTAAGTGTGCAAAAAAACGATCTGCAATAAATCAATGTCTGCTAAAATCTCAAGATTTTTTTGCAGACCGACAATATGATGACTCAATTGATGAGTTGAAATCAGCGTTTAATGAAACGATTGACATCCAAGGTTCTCCGTGTACCAATTGTGCCAGTTTGTTCCGATCGCGTATTACGCAATCCATGGAGCAAATTCATGGAGAACTTCACCGCATGACCACCGGATTCTTCCGTTTAGATGAGTACAAACCGAGTTATAAACTGGCTGATTCAACCATTAACGAATTTAAGCGTATCGATTAAAAAATAATTTACAATTTACTGCAAACAGGTTTCTATTTTGTCAGATTTAGAAGACCTGTTTTTTTGTGCGTATACCGCTCATGTTTCTTCCTACTCAAAAATTAGCTTTATTTGTAATTCAAACTTATTGAACCAATCCGTATATTAGTTACTTGATGGTAAACAAATTCATAGAGAATGATGCATTTCTAATTCTGGCTTTAAAAGAAGGTCAGGAGAAAGCTTACGATTTTATCTTCAGAAAGTACTACAAAGCCCTGTATAAGATTGATTTATTAAATTTTGGAAAGGCGAAATCAAGTTGACTCCATTGAGAATTTATCTTCGTATCTATCATTTATGGTTCGCAATAAATGCATCGACCATATACGTAAAGAGCCACATCATAATGAATTAAATACGATTATAGCCAACAAGTCTAACGATCATCAAGCTGATGCACAATTACTATCTCATGAGTTTGAAGAAAAACTGGTGCCGGCACTCCCCCAACTACCCGACCGATGCAGAATTGCCTTTGAATACAGCAGGTTTGAAAAACTGACCTATCCGGAAATTGCAAAAAAAATGGGCATCTCGGTAAAAGCAGTGGAAGGACTAATGAGTCGATCATTAAAAATACTTCGTTCGAAACTAAAAGACTACCTGCCGATTGTCATTTTAATTTATCGGATAACTCACTAAAAAAAATTAATCTAGGGTACTCCACCTATTTCAACGTCCTTAAGAAAAACAAAGGAATAGCCGTGGAGAAATCGCAGATCGAATCATTAATAATTAAAGACTTTTCTGGTCATTCAACCCCAGAAGAGAAACAAACTATAACCAACTGGGTCAATCAATCATCAGCTAATGAGCAATCATTTGAGGCTTACCGGAAACTTTGGAAAGATTCCAAACTGCTGACTTTAAACGATACGATTGATACCTATTTTGCCCTAAAAGAATCTAAAAAACAAATTCCTGAGTTCAATCGAAAAAACTCCGGATAACATATTGGAAATAAGCTACTTCATCTCTCATGCTATCTATCTTAATTTCCTCTGTCTATCACTTTTTCAGCCGGCAGCAAATAGATACGGAGGTAGCCATTTACCAAGAAGTAAAGGCAGCATACGACACACAAACTCAGCTTCATTTAGCCGATGGAACAAACGTATGGCTAAACGCGGGTAGCCGCCTCAGCTTCCCCATTTCTTTCGAAAACCAAAATGAGCGTAAAGTAAGATTGGTAGGCGAAGGCTTCTTTGAAGTAACTAAAGATAGCCAACACCCTTTTATCGTGTCTACATCCGACTTGGACATTAAGGTGCTTGGAACCTCGTTCAATGTATACGCCTATGAAAGCGAAAACGAGTATGAAAGCGAAAACGAGATAATAGTGGCTCTGCAAAAAAGAAAGGTCAGCCTTTTAAAAACGACAAACGGCTCATCTAAGCAGATACTCGATCTCGACCCGATGCAGTTAGCTAGCTACCGGCTGAATACAAATGAAATTATACACTCACTAGAAACAGACCTCAATCGGTATACATCCTAGCGCAAAGGACTAATCGTATTTTTCGATGATCCGATGGAAAAAGTGATTTCCAGACTGGAAAACTGGTACAATGTCGAAATTGAGGTGAAGGATCCGCAGTTACTAAGAGAGCATATTACCGGAACGTTCAACGACAATTCGCTGCAACAGGTTCTTCATTTTCTAAGCCTGATGTCTCCGTTAGATTACAATTTTGTGGCAACAGATGAAAACAAACAAAAAGTTATCTTATCAAGAAAATAGACTCGATTACGTTAACAAAAATGAAATTGCCTATGTAAACAAATCCATCTCAAAAAAACAGGAAAGTGTTGACGCACTCCCTTGTTCTCAATTCATTAACCTGAACCGGAAATTCAGGTCATTTAAACTTTTATTAACTAATACGTTACAAATCTATGGGAAAAAAATGCAAATGTGTTGGACATCTTTAAAAAGATCGTCCAGCAAAGAGTTTTAATTGTTATGAAACTATATGAAACTAACCGTATTTTCTATATGCTTCTCTGTTTTGAGTAGTTACGATGGAGTAGGTGATGATTTTGTGCATCCTTATGGAGGTCGCGGTAATGGTCGTATGAGACCAAGTGATTGGGTAAAATACCAATTGTACGAAGATGGTGATATCCGTAATTCGGAAAATAATATTACAAGAACATTTTATTACAACGCACCAGGATTTAGCGCAACAGTTGGTATTGATGCCAACGGATTTAGAGTTGCTGCAGACTCACCTGACGCCGTTAAAGTTATAGAGGTTCAGGAAGGTGATACAGCGATTATTGCAGCTAGCGATACCTTGGAAGTAGCGTACCCTTATACACGCAAATGGGATTCATTCGATCCTACTGACCAGTGGGGTTGGACCAACATCAAAGATTTCCCAATGATGCGTTTGGGTGAAACATACCTGTTTCGGGCCGAAGCCCGTTTCAAACAAGACAATTCATCCGGTGCTTCCGACGATATTAACGTATTGCGCGACAGGGCTTTTAAATTGTCTCGTCAGGAAAGCGGAAACACTGATCTAGGCAAAGTAAACTCCTCCAACATAACAATTGGATTTCATTCTCGACGAACGTGCGCGTGAGCTATTCACTGAAGAAAACCGTCGTATTACACTTATGCGTACAGGCACTTTGATCGAACGTGCAAAGCTCAATACCGATAGTTCAATAAAAGGAACAATCAGCGGACTTGACCCGAAACTTCTCTTGTTACCGATTCCATTAAGCGAAATACAGCGTAACAAAGATGTACAATGGGATCAAAACCCAGGATACAACTAGTGGTTTGGTAAGTTAGATATATCGATCGAACAAATTTTTAGAAAAACATATCAAGATCATTTATAAGAGATAAGACAAGAAAGGCTATCTGACGTGTCAGATAGCCTTTCTTGTCTTCCCGTTTTTGCTATTTATTCCAATCTTGGAAGTTAAGCATACCTCTGTTCACTTCCTTTTGCTAGTACTATTTTGATTAGCATCATGTCTGCCAATTCAGGTATTTTGAAAAATAGTCCTTAAAGTTCAAAAAACGATTTAACAAGCTATCTGATAATACCCGGAGTTTCGACCTAGAAAAACAAATGCCAATCCGTATCAATGATACCTGATGTGATATAAAAAACTCCCAAAGCCCGTCGACAATGAGAGTTAGTAAGTGATTATATGTAAAAAATCTAACTAAACAATCAGCTTTTAATTATCAAAGATGGATAAATTCCATTCATCGTACCAATTGATAACCGGTTTCCCGCTTTCATCGAACTGAATAGGTAGCCAAATATAACGGCCGTCAATTGGATTTTCCGGAGTCCATCGATCACCCATATAAATAAAAGCGTCTTTTTTACCTTGAACAGGCAAAATATAGGTACTTTGCGAATGAAAGGTCAGATGAGCTTCTTCGCCAACACATGGATTACCCAATGGTTTCCATGGTCCCCATATCGACTTTGCATCAAACAAGCGAGCTTCATTTGGATCCCAACCAGTACATCCGGATGCCATCAGGTAATAAATACCGTCCTTTTTAAACAGAGCTGGAGCCTCATTATGTCCGCCCGGAAAAATGCGAATATACTTTCCGGTGAAATCCTGGTAGTCATCTGTAAGCTCAGAAATGTGCAATGTTAGGTTATCTTCCGAAGAGTGAATATGGTAAGCTTTACCATCATCGTCGACAAAAAGCTGCATATCGCGCGCCATTTGCCCGCCTTCAAAATCACGTTGCATAAACATCCCTTCGTCAATTGCCTTATACCAGTCTGGTGTCCACCACTTCAATTCGGTATCGTACGCTTTGTTTTTTAGTTCTTCCGGATAATCAAACGGCCATTCCTGAGCATTCGGTCGTAGTGATTTCACAAAGGTATATGGTCCTGTAACATTATTACTGACAGCCAATGCAGTTCGCGCAGCTTCGTAACCCTGACCTTTCAATTCCAGGTGAAACCACATTACAAATTTGCCGGTCTTTTCATTGTATATCACCTTAGGACGTTCGATCACGCTTCCTTTTTCTATATCAGATCCGGGTTCAGACGAGACTGGCAATGCAATACCTTCGTTCTTCCAGTTATAAAGATCCGTTGAAGAATAACAGCTAACACCAACCTGTGCAGTATTACCGCCTTGTCCGGCTGTTTTAAACTCGCCAAACCAATAATAGGTTTTGTGGTGGTACAAAATACCTCCTCCATGTGCATTGATGTGAACACTGTCTGTATCCAGACAAATTTTTCCGGGCTTAAAACTATTGTTGTATTTTACTTCTTTACTTTCAGGACTGCAACGAATCAGTGTGACGATTGCCAACAGTGCAAAGCAAGCTAGTTGTGTTTTAAAAGTTGTAGTTGATTTTACCTTCCGCATTTGATCAATTTTTTCGAGTTTGACGTTGAAATAGCAATAAAAAGCGTGACTTGGTTCTTCGTCCCGATTTCATTGTATTCTGTCCGTGCAAACATAAGCTATGCGGTAAAAAGAGGCTTGCATAAATTTAAAACAAGCTTGTACAAATTCGATATAAAAGAAAAGCCCATCCAATAAGGATAGACTTTTTCTTTTTAGCCAGCCGAGTGCAACTTATTGGTTACCGAAACTTTACTAACTGCTGGCATTTCTTTCAATGTATTCCTTCGGTGTACAACCATAAAATTCCTTGAAACATCGGGTAAAATAGGAAGGACTGGTAAACCCTACCATATAAATAACCTCAGAGATGGAACGTTTGTGCTGCAAAAATAAATCAGCAGCAATTTTCAGGCGTTGATTGCGGATAAACTCTTTCGCTGTTTGACCAGTCAGTGCCTTTATTTTCCTGTAGACCTGATTCGGACTTACTTTGAGCTCATTACTAAATGCTTCAACATCGAATTTCGGATTGTCTAGGTTATTCTGTACCGATTCTACTGCTTCTTTCAGGAAAATTTCATCAAGCGAGGATAACTCAACTGTTTCAGGCTTTAAAATCTGCTCAGTGCGAAGACGATCCTGCATTTGCTTTTGCGAATGCAGGATATTGTGAATCTTGAGTTTTAGTGCCACTAAATTGAAGGGTTTGTATATGTAATCGACAGCTCCAAGCTTTAGCCCCTTAACTTCATCCTCCTGCATGGTTTTAGCAGTGAGAAAAACAACAGGAATATGTGAAATATTGATGTTTTTTCGAACAATGCGGCAAAATTCAAATCCATCCATCTCGGGCATCATCACATCTGTCAAAATCAAATCGGGTATTTCTTTTTTAGCCAGCTCCAGCGCTTCCTTTCCATTGAACGCACGTATTATCTTAAATTCGGATTCAAGACCCGAGACCAAAAAATCATTAAGATCTCCATCGTCCTCCACTATCAGGATGACAGGTTTCTTTCCGTTCGTGTCCAAAGAATCTGCTCCCATTTCGGAATTATCCAGTAACATTGCTTTTTCATCTGACTTTTCGGTCTCCAACGGTTGCGCTCCCTGAAGTGGGTTCTTTACAAGATTTGGATCCACAGGGATCGAAAGCTTAAAGCAACTCCCCTTGCCCAGTTCGCTTTCCACTACAATCTTACCTCCATGCTGTTCAACCAAAGCTTTTGCCATATAAAGTCCGATACCACCGGTACTTTGAGTACGAATTTGATTTATTTGATAGAAGCGATCAAAAATCTTTTCCTTATGCTCGTTGGCAATGCCAATTCCGCTGTCTTCAACTTCAATAACGACTGATTTTCCGGAACCTTCGCTTTTTAATGTAGCTTTTAATGCAATAAAGCTATTATCTCTGGTGTATTTAAACGCATTTGAAATAAGATTGAAAATCACCTTTTCCAATTTGTCGGGGTCTACATAAGCGATGATTGCCTCATTATCAAGCTGGATCGTGAAATCAATTTTGCGCGAATCAGCCATCGGCACAAAAAAACGATAGGTATCCTGCAGCATTTGGCTGATATCACAACGCTGTGCAAAAAGCTCATCCATCACTCCTTTTTCAATTTTTCGGAATTCCATTAGCTGGTTAACCAATCGGAGTAACTTCAGTGCACTATTTTCTATTAATCCTGCTTGCTTTGCCGCATAAGACCCCAAATTTCTGTCGGCTGATAGTTCTCGTGCTGGTCCCAGAATCAAGGTTAACGGAGTTTTAAGTTCATGGGTGATGTCTGTGAAGAAAAATGATTTTAGTTCATTTAAACGAGTCATCTCTTCCGTTTTCATTTTCTCAAATTTCATTGTACTCTTTTCCTGCGCTCTAATTAATGAAAACTTGTTGAAGAAATAGAGCAAGCCGGCAAACACAAATCCATAAAACAGGTAAGCCCAAACAGTTTTCCACCAGGGTGGCGAAACGGATATCTTGAGTGTCTTTTCCCCCTCACTCCAAAAGCCGTCGCTATTTCGTGCTTTCACTTTAAAGGTATAATTGCCGTGCGGTATGTTTGTATAGGTAGCCGAATTTCGAGCCCCCACACTGTTCCATTGATTATCAAACCCTTCCAATTTATAGAAATAGGAATTTTTATTCGGGTTTTTGTAGTCCATTGCCGAAAAGACAAATGTAATCATCTTGTCTTTGTACGACAGTTGTACATGATCTGTATAAGGAATGGAACTAGTCAGATTATGTTCAGATCTTAGTTCTCCGGTACTATTAAGGCTTTCATTGTAAATTTGGAAATCGGTAATCACAACCTCCGGATAAACAGTCTTCTTAAACATACTATCCGGATAGAAGCTCAGGAAACCGCTTCCATTTCCAAGGATAAATCTACCATCATTGAATTTTAAAGCAGTATTCCGCTCGAAACGAATATTTTCGTAATTACGGGTGAAGTATTCACCCGTAACACTATCTTTTTCAGCATTATACTTTATGAAGCCTCGATATAGGCGAATCCACAACTGCCCCGATTCATCTTCGAGCAGATTTGTCACAATTTCATTCCTCAAATAATTAACATCAGGAAATCCTTTAAATACTGTTTTTTGCAATGCGCGCTCTCCCGCAATCGATATTCTTTTGTTGAGCCCTGAGTTGGTGCCTACCCACAAATTACCAAAGCTATCCTGACTGATTGTATTGATTACGTTGTCGTTTATGGAATTAGGGTTTGAAGACGAATAGAGAAAATGTTCGAAAGAATCACCGTCAGGCTCAAAGCTATTAAGACCGTGTTGTGTTCCAATCCAGACCTTTCCTGACTTATCTTCGAATATTGTCCGAATATTATTGTCTGTAATAGATTTTGGTGAACTGTTCGAGTAGTAGCTCTTTGTTTCATAGCTTCCGTCTTTATTTAGAGCCAGTTTTACAAAACCATTTTGCATCGTACCGACCCAAACAACCCCCGGATATTTGTTCGAAATAGTCAAGCTGCTAACTTTATTTCCAGGAATGGATGGTTTTGTCAGTTGATTGAAAACCTTCTTTTTACTCTGATTTAGTAAAAAATCCGAAGTAAAACTGTAATAAACAAGACCGGCATCGTCGGTGCCTACCCACAAGCCTGTAGAGTCGGCCGCTAAATCGAGGATGGCAGTTGCCGAATAAGTTGATTGTCCTATTTGATATTCGGGACGACGGTATTGTTTGCGAAAAACATACTTTCCATTCGTCAGCTCATATTGAAAAAGGATGTTGTTGGCACCAATCCAGAGCTGATTGTCGAACTCCGCTATTGCTTTAATATAGTTTTTCTGTAACGGATCATCCTGATCTCTGGGAAGTGCGTAACGGCTAATTCCACTTTCTACAATCGGAGCACAATCAATGCTCGCTGCTCCCAACCAAAGAACCCCGCTTCGATCCACCAATATGGATGATATCCCGTTTCCTGAAAGGCTCTCAGAATTGTCAGATTCCTCCCGATAGCTGATGAAATGTGCTTTAGAAGGTGGAAGTTGTTGCTGATCTTTCTTCAACAGACGTACCCCATCTGTCCTCGTACCAATCCAAAGGTTGTCAAATTGATCGTAATAGAGTTTTGAAATAACACTTGCATTAAGACTTCCCTCCCCTGAGTTAGATTGGTACTGGGTAAAATGAATTTCCTTCCCATCATCAGAGACATCCATCCTGGTAAGACCGCCGCCCCAACTACCAACCCAAAACTGTCCAGGAGATGACTCTATAATCTGCGTAACCACTGAATTACTGAGTGAATTTGGAGAAGGTCCGGACAAATAACGAGTAAAAGAATCCTTCGCCAAATCAAACTTAATCAACCCATAATAGGTAGCCGCCCACAAAATGTTGCGTGAATCGATATGTACGTCGCTGACAATGTCGCTTGCCAGATAATGTTTTGTTTCACCGGTTGAAGGATTCAGGTTAAACAATCCTCCGTTCCATGTTCCAATCCAGATACTGTTATCGCGCCCCTCACAAAGGGAAAGTATGCGGTTTCCAAATTTAAAGTTTTTAAAGCGTCCAGTTTGCGGATCCAGACAATTCAGACCATTTGATGTTCCTATCCAAATATTGCCTTTAGAATCCTCCATCAGTTCAATAATCTCTCGGTTTGAAATGGAAGTTGAGTCGTGAAAATTTGGTTGAAAAGTTGTGCAGTTATAACCATCATATCGGTTCAGACCATTCCAGGTTCCAACCCAAATAAAACCTTTTTTGTCTTGAATAATTGTATTTGCTTTGCTGTTGGTAAAACCGTTCTCCATTCCCAGATGCGAAAAATGAACTTCATCTTGGGCATGACAAAAAAAAGGTAAAAGTGACAACAAAAAAACAGACAAATATTTAAAGCGCATTTATAGAATACTTTATCACGATTCAATGGTCAAAGTAACAAATCCTTTCTGAATTTAAATATGTTCCTTACTACTAAAGGTGTACTTTATTTCACAGTTTATTAACATTCACCACATTCCATTTACCTGATTTTAAACACAATGCAAAAAAATATTATTTCTTTATTTATAAGTTAAATTTTCGAAACAGTCGAATTTGTACTATTAAATATCGAATCTATACTACCTATTGTGATTATTTAACAGTTTAACTCGAATTTATTCAAGCACATTTACTTTAGGTAATGCAAATTTGCAATACACTTTTTAGCGAAACTGAACACGAAAGGATCTTAGCTACTTATTCAAACCACTTTATGAAAAAAATTATCCAACGATTTTGCTCGAAAAGAATGTCTGCCCCATTTATTGGACTCTTGCCAATATTCATTTTTAGCTTCATCACAAACATGACTAGCGTAGCTGCAACCCCGGTTGAAGATAGTGCTGATATAAAGACAGCACAATCGACTTTTTTATTGAAAGCAGGGATGGAGCTCGTTTGGAGTGATGAGTTTAATACTGATGGAGCTCCGAATCCTATGAATTGGAATTATGAATACGGATTTATTCGTAACCAAGAGTTGCAATGGTACCAATCTCAAAACGCCAGCTGCAAAAACGGGGTGCTGCTTATAGAAGGGAAACGGGAAGTAGTTCAAAACCCCAATTACAGTCCGACGAGTTCTGACTGGAGAAATATACGACCGTCAGCCTCTTATACCTCTTCTTGTATGATCACGCGAGGCTTGCAAGAATGGTCAGCCGGAGGATATTATGAAGTTCGAGCCCGGATTGATGTAACTAAGGGTGCATGGCCGGCTATTTGGCTACTCGGCAATAAAGGCTCCTGGCCAGATAACGGGGAGATCGATATGATGGAGTTTTATAGGATTAACGATGAACCACACATTTTGGCAAATGTAGCGTGGGGAACAGCGCAGAAATATAAAGCAGCCTGGGACAGTAGTGAAAGGCTGTATACTGATTTTGCTTCTAAAGATCCTGATTGGGCTAGTAAATTCCATATCTGGTCTATGATGTGGGATGATAAATATATACGCCTCTACCTTGATGGCGAACTATTAAACGCAATTGACCTCAATAAAACCCTGAATGCTGACAAAACGAATCCGTTTGTCAGTTCTCAGAAGTTTTATCTCATCTTAAATCTGGCCATTGGATCCAATGGCGGGATACCTGATGACTCAAAGTTTCCTGTAACGTTCGAAGTTGATTATGCCCGAGTATATAAAGTTATCAAAAAGAAACTTAAATAACAGAAATCATAAGTCGTTTATGAGAATCTGTAACAATTGTAAACTATCAAGTAAACTTCTCTAATTTATGAAAGAACAAAGCACAAGGAAATGCTTTCCGCCGGAAAGCTTTACTAAATCCTTAGTTCGCGTGACATTACTTTGCATATGTGTCATGAGTAGCTGGGGTACATCTTGGGCGATAAATGATTCCCCAAGTAGTAAAAGTGTTCAAATTGAAGCTGCACTCTCCAGTCAGAATGACGCTGAGAGACTTCAAAATCAGCAGAAAAAAGTCATTAAAGGGACGGTGATCGACAAGTCAGAAAAGGGAGTTCCCGGAGCAACCGTTTTTGTTAAAGGAACTACAGTTGGAACCGTTACTGACATTGACGGTAACTATACCATCTCAGTTCCTGCAGGTGCCGAAACTCTTGTCTTTTCGTTTGTCGGCTTGGGAACACAAGAGATTTCGATTGGCAATAAAACAGTCATTAATGTGACTTTAGAAGAGTCTTCAATTGGTCTTGGCGAAGTTGTCGCTGTTGCGTATGGTGCTCAAAAGAAAGTAACAGTTACCGGCGCAATTTCCTCAATTGGTGGCGACGAACTGTTGAAGACTCCGACAGGTTCAATCTCAAATGCTTTATCAGGTGCTATAACAGGGTTATCATCGGTTCAGTACTCAGGAGAGCCTGGAGCTGATGCTGCGAATTTATTCATTCGTGGTATTGCGACACTTAACAATTCCACGCCGCTGATTCAGGTAGATGGTGTTGAACGTGATTTCTCACAGATTGATCCGAATGAAATTGAAAGCATTACAGTATTGAAAGATGCATCAGCGACTGCTGTTTTCGGGGTGCGTGGAGCGAACGGTGTAATTTTGATTACAACAAAACGTGGTAAAGAAGGCCAGGCAAAAATTTCATTCTCAACTTCTTTTGGGGTACAAGTGCCAACTAAACTATTAGAGTTTGCTGACAGTTATCAGTATGCCACCTACTACAACGAAGCTCAAGCAAATGATGGTGTTGACCCATCAAGTTATAAATTCCAACCCAATGTTTTAGAAGCTTTCCGTACACATTCAGATCCGGTTTTATATCCGGATGTAGATTGGATGGATTACCTGTTGAAAAACGGCGCTATGCAAACACAGCACAACGTGAACATCTCCGGTGGTGTTGAGAAGATCCGGTATTTTGTTTCATTGGGCGCCTATACGCAAGAAGGACTTTTTAAAACTTTCGATACCGGTTACGATTTCAACTTTAATTACGATCGTTATAACTATCGTGCCAATCTCGATTTTGATATTACGAAATCAACCTTGCTCTCTGTTAACTTGGGTGGACGCATTGAAAAGAAAAACACACCGATCTCAAATGAAGATCAAAACCAGCTGTTCCGTCAATTATACTGGGCGACTCCATTTGGAGGTGCCGGAATTATTGATGGGAAACGTGTTGTAACAAACCCTGACTACATCCCGGATCCCGGATACGATGGACTTTGGCCATATTACGGAAAGGGTTTCAACTCCAAGTCAACAAACGTACTGAATCTTGATCTGGTTTTGAATCAGAAACTTGATTTTGTAACGCAAGGGCTTTCCTTTAAGGTAAAAGGATCATACAACAGTAGCTACAATCACACTAAAACACGCAGCTCAACTTTACCCTATTATACGCCTATCTTAACAGATTCGAATGTCGTCGAGTATCGAAAAAGCGGTGATGATGCCCAACTTGGTTATGGTGAAAGTTTTGGAAAGGGTCGTAACTGGTATGCAGAAGCAAGCTTTGATTACAGCCGCAAATTTGGCGATCATACCATCGGAGGTTTAGCTCTTTATACCCAATCAAAAACATACTACCCCAAAAAGTACACTGATATTCCTTCAGGTTATGTAGGAATGGTTGGACGTGTTACATATGATTACCAAACACGTTATATGGCTGAGTTTAATGTTGGGTACAATGGGTCAGAAAACTTTGCCCCCGGTAAAAGATATGGATTTTTCCCTGCAGGATCTTTAGGATGGGTTATTTCTGAAGAACCTTTTATGGCTGAAATGAAGCATGTTGTCAACTATATGAAGCTGAGAGCTTCTTATGGGGTCGTTGGTAATGACAAATACGGAGACAGTCGTTTCTTGTATTTACCCGATTCCTATGTACTCGGAGGTTCCGGTTATAACTTCGGAACCAATGTTGGATCAAATCAACCCGGAGCTTATGAGGCTGCAAAATCGAACCCCAATGTAACCTGGGAAAAAGCCTATAAACAAAACTACGGTGTTGATTTTGCTTTCTTGAGAGAACGCTTCAAAATGTCGGTTGATGTCTTTAAAGAACATCGGGAAGATATCTTAGTGCAGTCGGAAACGGTACCAGCAATTGTTGGAGCAAGTTTACCGGTTATTAACCTTGGTGTTGTAGACAACCACGGCTATGAATTCTCCGTTGAGTGGAACGAAAAACTGAACGACCAGTTTCGTTACTGGGTGAAAGGAAACTTTTCTTTTGCTCGAAACAAAATTATCGAAAAAGGAGAAGTTCCTCCAAACGAAGATTACATGTGGGAAACCGGTCGTCCGATTGGATCACGAATTATCAATCTTTTTTGGGGATTTTATGACGAAACCGCCAACGATCGATACAAAGCACAGTATGGTCAGGACATTGCTGAACATGCCGGTGGCTTAGAGCCTGGAGATGTCGTTTATGTCGATTTAAACAGAGATGGAGTTATCGACAACGATGACATTACAAAATTAGGTTATACTGACACGCCTGAATATGTTGTTGGTGCCAACATGGGATTCTCATGGAAGAACCTCGATTTTAGCATGCAATGGACTGGTGCCTGGAATACTTCACGCTTGTTGGATGAAACTTTCCGTGTTCCAATGGGAGAAACAAATACGAACAGTTTATTGCTCTATCAATTCGAAGACAGATGGACCCCAGAAACGGCTGCTACGGCATCACTACCCCGGGCAACATTAGCTCACAAAACCAACAATTATAAATCCTCTAACTTGTTCTTAGCCGACGCCAGTTATTTGCGTTTAAAAAATGTCGAAGTTGGTTACAACTTGAAATTTCCTGTTTTCAACAGCATTGGAGTTGAAAATTGTCGCGTCTACTTAAGTGGATATAACCTACTCACTTTTACCGGATTTAAATATGGTGATCCTGAATCAAGAACCAGTTCTCGTCCTCAGTATCCACTCACCAGAGTATTTAACTTAGGTCTGAAAGTGGGATTTTAAAATATAAAAAGAATCGATTAGTTATGAAAAATATAAAAATATATATCTTATCACTGCTACTTGGAGGTGCCGTTTGGACTTCTTGCGTGGATGATATTGCCGTTGGCGACAGCTTTCTGGAAAAACAGCCGGGCGTAGATGTAACGCAGGATACCATTTTTAGCAATGCTGACTACGCCCGCCGCTTTTTATGGAACAACTACAGCAAACTGTACTACGGACTTCCCGTTTATTGGAACAGTATCGATAACCGTATGAACATGGGGGTATTCGAAACACTTTCAGACACCTGGCACAGCCATTTGAGCTGGGATGGTGTTAACCGAAGCTACTATTCAGGTAGCTACAGCGCAGGAACGGAGGAATCATCAGACGCTACCAAATTTAACTATACCAAAGAAGAAGTTTGGGAAGCGGTTCGTCAGGCATGGATTTTTATTGAAAACGTAGACCGTGTTCCGGGTATGGACGACAGCGAAAAGTCCCGGTTGAAAGCCGAGGCCAAAGTCATTATTGCTTCCCGTTATTTCGACCTTTTCCGTCACTTTGGCGGTGTGCCAATCGTTGACCATGCATTTGAAGTGAGCAACAATGTTGATGCTTATTATACTGAGCGCGGAACTGTTGATGCTACAGTAAAATTTATGACCAACCTGTTGGATGAAGCTTCTGCAAATTTGCCGTGGTCACTCAGTGCAGCTGATATCTCAAACTGGGATGGACGTTTTACAAAAGCAGCAGCTATGGGTTTAAAATGTAAAATCTTACTTTTTGCAGCCAGCCCGTTGTTTAACGATAGTGAACCATACAGTACTGCCGGCGCTCAGGAAGCTGTAACAAATCTGCAAGTTTGGTACGGAGGCTACAAGTCGGAGCTTTGGGATGAATGTCTAAAAGCATGTGAAGACTTCTTTACTGCATTAAACAGCAATGGTATTTATGGTTTGGTTCAAGCTAACGGAACAACAGTTAGCGACTATCGCGATGCTTTTAGAAAAGCATATTTTACGCGGGGTAGCGGTGGTAGTAACACAGAGCTACTGATTTCTACACGTGTTCGTTACACCTATGGGAACAACGGACAATGGGACTACTATTTCCCTCAGTCTGTTGCAAATGGTGCTTTCACACCAACTCAGGAATATGTTGAAATGTTCCCGATGGCAGATGGTACTCCTTTTGATTGGAACGATCCGGATGACGTAGCGAAGATGTTTAGTGACCGTGACCCTCGTTTATACGAAACTGTTTTGGTGAATAATGCCAGTTATCAGGGACGTCAAGCCGAACTTTGGGTTGGCGGGCGTGAAGCACAACAAAACCCGGCGCAGGAAGCCGGACAGTTTGCAACAGGATACGGAATATACAAATATATCCTCGATCGGTCAGCAAACCTTAATAAGCCTACCTTGTGGCCTTACCTGCGTATATCGGAGATTTACCTGACTTATGCAGAAGCATTAATGAAAACCGGACACATGGGCGATGCCATTGCTCAGGTTGATGCCGTTCGTGCTCGCGTTGGCTTGAAAGGATTGGTCGAAAGTAATCCGGATAAAAACATGTTGGATGAAGACGTGCTGATGGAAGAAATCCTGAGAGAACGCGCTTGTGAACTTGGTATGGAAGATGTTCGCTTTTTCGACCTGATTCGGAATAAAAGAGCTGATCTTTTCCACAAACAACTTCATGGCTTACGGATTTACCGTGCTGACGGAGTTGAAGGCTCATGGTCAGATAAGGATCCATCAACAAGAGGTGACCGCCCGACTGAATTTACCTACGAAATCTTCAACTTGACAAATTCATCCAGAACATGGTGGACAAGTTTTGATCCAAAATGGTATCTGTCAGCTTTTCCTCCGGTTGAGGTAAACAAAGGATATGGATTAACCCAAAATCCTGGATGGTAATAGGCTAACAACATTTAAAAAGATTACTATGCATATCATACATAAAATATCAGTTTTGGCCCTGTTTATGCTATTCTGCATAAGTGGCTGGTCTCAAAACAAACAGATAAATGGAACGGTTGTCAACCATAAAGGTGAACCTGTTTCCGGAGCTCGAGTGTCGGTTGTTGATCATCCGGAACTGAAAGCTTACACAAATACAGATGGAACATTTAAAATTTCTACATCTGTTGAAAATTCCCTGAAAATTGAAACGATAGATGATGGAGTAAAAACAATTCAGTTGGATTCATCAGAAGAAGCTCTGACTATTTCGATGGATTTTGCTTCTCAAAGACGAGATCTGGGCTTTGGGTTCGATCAGCCATTATCCGAATCAACAGGTGCAATCTCCTACACTTCATCTGAAGATATCAATAAGCGATCTTCTTTCAGCACTGCTAATTCGTTGTTCGGAAACGTTCTGGGCTTGACAGCATTGCAAGAAAACGGTGCCGTTTGGGACGCTGCTGCAACAATGTATATCCGTGGGTTACAAACAACTTCAAATAACAATATTCTGGTCTTGGTCGATGGTATCGAACGGGATATCAGGTATATTGTTCCCGAAGAAGTTGCATCAGTGTCCGTTCTTCGTGATGCTGCTGCTGTTGCCTTATACGGTTATAAAGGGATTAACGGAATTCTTTCGGTTACCACGAAGCGTGGGAAATACAATACCAGCGAAATCAATGTAAGTTACGATCATGCAATTAACTGGCAAAAAAGAAAGCCGGAATTTGTTAACGGCTTTACCTATGCAAAAGCGATCAATGAAGCATTAATCAACGATGGAAAGGATACCCGTTATTCTCAAAACGATCTGAATGCTTTCGAGAGCGGTAAGTACCCTTATTTGTACCCGAACGTCAATTGGTTTGACGAAGTTTTCCGCAACCATGGTTCATCTAATATCTACAACGTCAACTTCCGTGGTGGTGGCAAGAAAATGCGCTACTTTACGATGTTCAATCTTCAAGGGAATCAAGGATTCATTCGAAATTCTGAAATGAACGAAGGCTATTCCACACAAGAGAAATATTCAAAAGCGAATATTCGCACAAATCTGGATATTGATGTGACTTCGACAACAAAAGCGGAAATTAACTTGATGGGAGTTTTGAATGAGTTTTCCAGGCCCGGTCTTGCGTCTGACAATTTGATCGGGAAATTATATACTGTTCCATCAGTTGCCTTTCCAATTAAAACCAGCGACGGTATTTGGGGTGGAAATGAAACCTGGGGCTCAAATATGAACCCCGTTGCCTTAACGCAGGCAAGAGGATACTCAACCGGTCATACCCGTTCGTTATACGCAGACTTCAAACTGAGTCAAAAACTGGATGTTATTACTGAAGGTTTGAGTGCGTCAATACGTTTAGGATATGACAATATCGCAGCTTACTGGGAAGGACATAACCGCGATTACGCTTATGCGAGTGATGTGGTTAATTCATGGGAAAATGGAGAGCCAGCAGACATTAGCCGTTATACCGGTGGTGCCGAAAGTGAATTGGGTTATGGAGACAAACTGGATTGGCAGGATCGTCATATGAACTTCAATGGAAGCGTTAATTATGAGACATCATTTGACAAGAGCAAATTGCTTACTTCGTTGATCTACTCGTACGAAAATCATGTACTGAACAATCAGAACAATACCTTTTATCGTCAAAATGTTGCGGCTTACGCACACTATGTGTATAACAGCAAGTACATTGCTGATTTGACCCTTGTTGCCAGCGGATCGAATAAACTGGCTCCCGATCAAAAATGGAATTATTCTCCAACAGTATCGGCTGCATGGGTCTTGTCTAAAGAAGATTTCTTGAATTCATCTGATTTCATTGACTTCCTGAAACTAAGAGCTTCATTCGGTATCATTAACTCTGATAACATTCCGACAGAAGATTATTGGGAACAAAGTTTCAGCGACGGAGGCGGATATCATTTAGGTGGCAACTACGATTGGTACGGTGGTACTATGGAAGGTCAATTGGCCAGCATGAACTCAACCAGCGAAAAGGCTTTCAAGTATAACTTTGGTATTGATGCAGCTATGCTGAAAGGTTTGAACATCACCGTTGACACCTATTATGAAAAACGCAAAGATATCTGGGTATCAGCAGGAGGTGCTAACTCGGCGGTTCTTGGAGCTTCTTCTCCATATGCTAACGGAGGAATTGTTAATAGCTGGGGTGTTGAAACCGGCTTAGACTACATCAAACAGCTTGGCGACTGGGCTGTCTCTGTAGGGGGTAAATTCACCTTGTCGAAAAACAAAATCGACGAAATGCTGGAAGAACCACGTGCCTACGACTATCTGCGTCGCACAGGACAATCGGTATATCAAATTTTCGGATACCAGGCTTTAGGTTTATTTATTGATGAAGCTGATATTGCCAATAGTCCGGCCCAACAGTTTAGCGAGGTTAAACCTGGAGATATCAAGTACAAAGATCAAAATAACGATGGTATCGTTAATGAGTATGATGAGGTCGCGTTAGGCTACAATGCTGTTGTTCCAGAGATTTACTATTCGTTCAACCTTGGATTGGAATGGAAAGGTTTTGGACTAAACGCCTTGTTTCAGGGAGTGACTAACTACACGACTGTACTGAATGCACCAAGCGTTTATATTCCTCTAATTGATAATCGAAATATCTCTGAAGAATACTATAACAATCGTTGGACTCCTGAAACTCCTTTTGCCAGATACCCCCGACTGACAACTGAAGTTAACGACAATAACTTTAAAACAAATACTATCTGGCTTGCTGATGCTTCATATTTGAAGTTGCGCAACTGCGAGTTGTATTACAAACTGCCGGTTAACTTCCTTTCAACAATCAAAATGAAAACCGGTAAAGTGTATGTCAGAGGTGTTGACTTATTAACAATCGACAATATCGATATATCCGATCCTGAATCAATTGGTGTGGCATATCCAATGACCCGCTCCTTAAATGTTGGTTTTGCATTTGGATTTTGATGAACTCTTAAATTTAACTTCTACAGAATCATGAAAATTAAGAATATAATAATAGGCTCATTTCTTCTCTTATCGGTTTCGGCCTGTGAGGAAGACATGAATTACAATGAATTTGTTAGCTACAATCAGGAACAGGTATTTTCGAGCTTTGATCGGACAAAAAACTTTGTAACCAACATTTACAGTTACCTGGACCACGATTTTGGATATTATAGTGGAGCAATGTTGGCTTCAGCAACCGATGAAGCTGATTACGTTTGGTCCTGGTCTAGTATTCACGACTTTTATAATGGTGCATGGAGTGCCAGTAATCCGAAAGCGGGCATGTGGTCAAATATGTACGCAGGGATTCGCGCTGCGAACCTTTTTCTGGATGCATCTCAGGGACAAACATATACTGACTTTAAATACAATAAGGATTACAATGAACAGATGGAACGCTTTAATCGCTACCAGTACGAAGTTCGTTTTTTAAGAGCTTATTTCTATTTCAATCTGGTGCGTCAATATGGCGACGTTCCATTTACGACAGATGTATTGACAGAGGAAGAAGCCAATACTATTTCAAGAACGCCGGCGAGTCAGGTATTTGGTTTTATTGTTTCAGAGTGTGATGACATTGTCAATAATCTACCTTCATCCTATAGTAATTTAGCCTATACCGAAACTGGACGTATAAATCGTGCTGCCGTATTGGCTTTAAAAGCGCGAACATCGCTTTATAGGGCAAGTGCTCTATTCAATTCTGGTGAAGATAAAAAGCTTTGGAAAGAAGCTGCTTTGGCAAACAAGGCAGTGCTCGATTCATGTGCCGAATATGGAATTACCTTAGGCGCTTATACTGATCTTTGGGGAACCGAGAACTACAAAGCCTCAGAAGTTATCTTAAGTCGTCGTCTTGGAGACTTGAATTCACTGGAAGCATTAAATTATCCGGTTGGTGTCGAAGGAGGTAATTCCGGGAACTGCCCAACTCAAACGCTGGTTGATGCCTACGAGATGAAAGCAACCGGATTGCTGTGGAATGAGGCCGGTAGTGGTTATGATCCTGCTAATCCATATGAAGGCCGTGATCCTCGTTTCGAAATGACAATCGTTAAAAACGGAGACTTGGGATGGCCTGGTTATAATTCGAAAGAGATCCAAACGTTTGTTGGTGGCTTCAATGGAGCACCACTTTCGGGAGCAACTCAAACCGGTTACTATTTGAAAAAGTATTTGGATCCTTCGGTTGATTTACGTCCTAATAGTTCAAACGAGAAACGACACTCTTGGGTTACCTACCGTTTGGGCGAATTTTACCTGAACTATGCCGAAGCTGTTTTTAACTACTTGGGATCGGCCGATGCAAAAAGCGCGGACTTTCCAATGTCAGCGACTGAAGCGGTGAATGTTATTCGTCAACGTTCTGGCGTAGATATGCCAGCCCTGCCAGCAGGATTAAGCAGTGCTGACTTTTCAGACAAATACGAAAATGAGCGAATGGTTGAGTTGGCATTTGAAGGACACCGCTTTTGGGATGTCAGACGTTGGAAAGAAGGCGAGAAATTCAGCAGTGTCACCGGCATGAAAATTGAGAAAACAGGCGATGACTCATTCAGCTACACTCGAGTTGAGATACCTCGTTCGTGGAGCGACAAAATGTATTTCTTTCCAATTCCGGACAGTGAGATACGCAAGAATCCGAACCTGACTCAAAATACAGGATGGTAATTCGTAACCTTAAAAATTGAATTTATGAAACGTTTATTTATATATGCAGCCGTGGCAATAGTTACATTTACCACAGTAAGTTGCGACAAAAACTTTGAAATGATTGAGGATTCCGGTATGTATGCCGGAATACCTTCGCCGGTTGAGTCAATTACGACTGACTCACTACCTGGTCAGATTGTATTACATTGGAATGTGCCGGCTGATTCCAGTTATTACCTCTTAAAAGTCAACTATTTCGATTTTTTGACTGAAAAAGAAGTTTATAAAGTAGCTTCGATTTACGAAGATTCGTTGTTAATTGATGGGACACGTGCCAAATTTGGGGAATATGAGTTCACTTTCCAGACGTTTAATCGGAACAAAGAAGCCAGCGAAGCAACAACTGTAAAAGCGAAATCGGGGATTACTCCGGCAACAGAGACTATTACGACAACAGAGATCGCGCTGACAGCCGATCAGCTAAGCACAAATAATCAGGAGCCATCTGAAGGACCGATCGCAAACTTGATTGATGGAGACAACGGCTCTTTTTTCCACACGCGCTGGAGTTCTCCTCAAATCCCAATGCCTCAATACATTCAGATTGATCTAAATGAGCCGATCGATGACTTCCAGTTTTCTTTCGTGAACCGGGCTTGGTCACAAGTTGGCGCTGAGATTGTTGAAATTCAAGTTAGCAACGATGGTGAAACCTGGGAAACCGTTCAAACAATTAGCGCGGGGCTGCCTTCATCTGGTGGAGCAGATTACACCTCTCAAGTTTTCCGTTTGGATCACACATTTACGCATTTCAGATACAATGTTCTCCAAACTTACGGAAGTAAAAATTACTTCAATATGGCGGAGTTTAGTCTGTATGATGTAACTATCGATATTTATGATCCGGAATTATAAGATAATTTAAATCGCAATTAAAAGAATGGGAGGAGACCACATTGGTCGTTCTCCCTTTCTTTTTGATAAGATCAAAAAAACCAGAGCTGGTTTTGAGGGTACTCGAACTTTTATACGTCTTAAGTAAAAGATTCTGATAACTTCGACCAATTAAATGGCCAGTATAAACGATAACCCCAAAGGTTCTCTTTTCTTAAAATTAAGTAATCATGAAGATGTATAAAAACATGTTGGCTTTGTTGCTTTTTGTTTTAAGCCTGACAGCTTGTACCGGAACTAAAGAGAAGTCCAATTCACCAATCACTCGTTATGAAGTAGCCAAAGAAGGTGCTTGGTGCTGGTTCGCTGATCCACGGGCAATTCATTATGAAAATGAAGACGGTACAGTCAACAAAACGTTTATCGGCTACATTGATATTCACGGTAACATAAAGGCAACCCAATATGACTTTTTAACGAATCAAACACAAGAAGTATTGATCCGATCCTGGTTTCAGCCTGACGATCATGACAACCCAACTTTTCTAATTCTTCCCGACGAACGCGTTATGGTATTCTACTCCCGTCATACCGACGAGCCTTGTTTTTATTACCGAGTTTCCAATAAGCCCGGAGATATTAGCGATTTAGGGCCTGAGTTAAAAATTCAAACAGAATACAACACGACCTACCCCTCCCCTTTTATCCTTTCCGATGATCCGGAGCATTTCTACATCTGTTGGCGAGGAATCAGCTGGCATCCTACCATCGCCCAACTGTCGTTACCTGACGATGAGGGAAAAGTTCACATCACCTGGGGGCCCGAACAAATAGTGCAATCAACAGCCTCCAGACCTTATGCCAAGTACGTTAGTAATGGAAAAGATAAAATTTACATGGTCTACACCACCGGACATCCAGATCCAACGATGCCCAACTACCTCTATCTAAACTACCTTGACATCAACACGAAGGAATTGAAAGACATCACGAACCAAGTGATTGCAAAAGTTGGAGAAGAACGGCATCATGTATCAGCCACTCAAGAGTATAAAGAGAATCATCCGACAGCTGTCGTTGATGACACAGAACTACGCGACTGGCTTTGGCAGGTAGTGCTTGATGAAAAAGAGCATCCGGCAATTGCCATGGTACGCATTAACGAAGATAAAAGCTCACACGACTATTATTATGCCCATTGGAACGGTAATGAATGGCAAAAGACTTTTTTATCAAACGCAGGAGGACATTTTCACCAATCTCCTAATATCGAAAAATGCTACAGTGCAGGAATGGCTATCGACGATCAAAATCCAAAAGCAGTTTATTGCTCAGTGCCTGTTGTTGGGAAATGTGGTAAAGTATACGAATTGGTAAAATATACTGTCAACGAGCAAGGCGAAGTTAGCCAAACAGACACACTCACCAAGGATTCTGAATTGAATAATGTGCGTCCGTTCATTATACAAAACCGGAAAAATTCGCCTCTTAAACTGACATGGATGTATGGTGATTATTACGATTGGATCGTCAGCAAAGAGCGTCCTTCAGGATTCTGCACCTCAATTATTGCAGATTACAATTTAAAAGCTGAAAAGCTTAATTTAAATTCAGGATTGGTTGTTAACAAGACTTATCCGAAGGGAACAACCGAAGATACAGCTTTTGAATTTGCTGAAGCTGATGAGTTTTCAATCTTCCTGAATCTGGAACTCGACACAGCAAACTACCAAGGCTTGTTGGTTGAGTCAGAAGGATTAAAATACGGCGTTGATACTAAAAGTATGAAGCCCTACATCAGAATAGCAGACAAAACAACTACCAGTAATAATATACTTGGCAGTTCAGATCGTTGGAAAAAAATGCCAAGATCAACAAACGGAGTCTGGTATGATCCAGTAAAATACAAATCTATTTCTCTGGCACTAGTCTATTCCAATAGAGAATTAACGACTTATATCAATGGCCTTGTTGATCAGGTCGTGCCTGTAACAAACCTCACATTAACGCAACTTGAGCTTGGCGATTTAGTACAGAAAATTAAAAATTGCAAGGTCTACAACCGGAGGTTGAATTTCTCCGAGATAGCAGCGTTATCCGAAAATTAAATTTGTTTCGAAATATTAAATACACTGAACAAAACCGAATTATGTACAAACAGATAATCTCTTCCTTCATACTGATAGCAGTACTTTTTAGCTGCACTGTATCCCAACCAAAAGAAAAACCTCTCGGGCAGCTTATTGATGAATCACTCGAATTCGCCACTCAGCAAAGCTTGCTAATGGCAGAGTCGCTAAAGGATCAACCGGATCGTTTGCCTCAAACAATCGATAAAGACGGTAAATTGGTTACTTGTAACTCTGCTTGGTGGGTCAGCGGCTTTTTCCCGGGTGTGCTGTGGTATTTGTATGAAAACAATCCTTCCGACTCGTTGAAAAAGTGGGCCACCAACTACACACTGCGTGTAGAAGATCAAAAATATACGACTAACAACCATGATGTTGGATTCATGATTTTCTGTAGCTTTGGCAATGCCTATCGACTAACAGGAAATCCTGCATACAAAGAAGTAATTCACACCGCCTCAAATTCCCTGATTACCCGCTTCAATCCGACTGTCGGCTGTATACGTTCGTGGGATTCAGCTCCCTGGAGCAAGCAATGGCAATATCCGGTTATCATCGATAATATGATGAACCTGGAAATGCTGGAATGGTCAGCGAAAGCCTTTGAAGACACTACCTATAGTCATATCGCCGAAACACATGCAAATACAACGATGGAAAATCATTTTCGCGATGATTACAGCAGTTACCACGTGATATCCTATGACACCATTACCGGAGAAGTCGAAAGAAAAAATACCGCACAAGGCTATTCCGACGACTCCGCCTGGGCACGCGGACAAGGCTGGGGCTTGTATGGCTACACCATGATGTATCGCGAGACCGGAAACGAAGCCTTCCTGCAACAGGCTGAGGGTATCGCCGGTTTCATCCTCAATCATCCGAATCTACCGGAAGACAAAATTCCTTATTGGGACTTCGACGCACCAGACATTCCAAATGCGAAGCGCGATGCATCGGCCGGAGCACTGATATGTTCTGCTTTGATTGAGTTAAGCGGTTACGTTACTGAGGAAAAAGCAAAAGAATATTTAGCCGCTGCCGAAACACAATTGCGCAGTTTAAGTTCCTCGGTTTACTTGGCCGAATTGGGTAAAAATGGTAATTTCATTCTCAAACACAGTGTTGGGCACATGCCAAACGGCACCGAAGTCGATGCGCCTTTAACTTATGCGGATTATTACTATGTAGAAGCATTGATGCGGATGAAGGAGAACATGAAAGCAAACTAGCTTAAAAATGGCCAATCTGAAAACCCTTGACATGAAACGATTATTGATTCTTTTTAGCGGAACACTTATTGCAACATTGCTTGTGTCGTGCGCACAAAAGAGCGATACCACGATAACAGCGAAAACACAGCTTTCAAACATTGCCAATGGCTGGGCTGAAAATAGTGTTAACGCCACGATCTTCCGGAAAAACTCGGTTGTCTCTTCCGATAATTATCAGTTTGTGGCTTATTATGACAGCTCCGCCCATGTTGTATTGGCTCGCCGTGAACATGGCAGTAACAATTGGAACGTCAAGCAAACACGCTTTACTGGGAATACGAACGATGCCCACAATGTAATTAGCATCATGGTTGATGGTGACGGCTACCTGCATATAAGTTGGGATCATCACAATAACCCACTACATTATTGTAAAAGTATCGAACCAGAGAGCCTCGAGTTGGATGAAATGACGCCAATGATAGGAGTGGACGAACAGGTTGTCTCCTACCCTGAGTTTTATGCCATGGCCGATGGTGGTTTGCTATTTGCATACCGCCATGGTGGTTCGGGAAACGGAAATCTGGTATTAAACCGCTACGATCAAAAAACACAAACATGGTCGCGTCTTCAGACGAATTTAATCGACGGCGAAGGTCAGCGCAATGCCTACTGGCAAATGCATGTCGATCAAATCGGAATCATCTATATTTCGTGGGTTTGGCGCGAAACACCTGATGTGCACTCCAATCACGACATGTGTTATGCCTGCTCTAAAGATGGCGGACGAACTTGGGAAAAATCGACAGGTGAAAAGTATGACCTTCCGATCCGAAAAACCACAGCAGAAGTGGTCAAAAAAATACCGCAAGGAAGTAACCTGATCAACCAAACTTCGATGACTGCGGATGAAGATGGCAATCCCTACATCGCAACTTATTACAAGGAAGCAGGCGATTCATGTACCCAGTTCCATGTCATTTACTTACATGAAGGACAATGGAAATCGTCAACCGCGACATCACGAACCCTGGATTTTGAGCTAGGAGGAGTTGGTTCGCGGAGTATTCCCATTAGCCGCCCCCAGCTCGTGATTCTGAAAAACGAAAACTCAAAGCAATTGGCACTGGTATACCGGGATGAAGAGGTTGAAAACAATATTGTGTTGGCGACTTCGCCGTTAAGTAATAAATTGGATTGGACTTCTCAGCTCATCAGTCCTCACCCTGTTGACCGCTGGGAACCTTCTTTCGACAGCGAGTTGCTGAAAAAACAAAATAAGCTTCATTTGTATTTTCAGCGTGTAGTGCAAGGGCAAGCTGAAACAACCATTTCGTTACCTCCTCAACCCGTCGGGATATTGGAAGTCAGATTATAAAACTAAAAAAAGATGGCCTTCGCTATAGAGGTCATTTTTTTTGATAATAAATTCGGTCAACAATAAGTAAAAGCATTCGTTGTAAGAGAATGAAATTTTCTATTCTTTTGCACACCCCATAACAATGCCAGGATGAATCAACAAAAAAACGACTGTATCCAACAGCGCATACTTCTGATTGTCGGTATTATTTTTCTGGCTTTTAACCTGCGCCCTGCGATTACCTCTGTTGGCCCGTTGATTGCCACCATTCAGGAAAACCTGGGAATTAATAACCTGAAAGCGGGATTCATCACAACCATCCCACTAATCGCTTTCGCTGTGTTTTCTCCGTTTGTGGCCAAAATTAGTCAACGCTGGGGAAATGAACGAACTTTATTCTTTTCCTTACTCGCTTTGCTCGCCGGAATTCTAGTTCGCTATTCTCATAACCTTTGGATTTTCTATTTCGGTACGCTCATTATTGGCTCCGGAATTGCTTTTATGAATGTCTTACTCCCAAGCATTATTAAAGCTGATTTTCCGAAACGTATCGGATTAATGACCAGTGTATACACCACTGCAATGTGCAGCATGGCAGGCTTAGCTTCTGGAGTAAGCGTCCCCTTGGCCGACGGAGTCGGCTTAGGGTGGGAAAAAGCACTGGCGATTTGGGGATTTTTAGCATTGATCGGCCTTTTACTTTGGATTCCACAACTAAGAAATCGTCACCAACCCGCAACAGTTAAGCCTGAAACTCCTCCTGTAAGTTCGATCTGGAAGTCAAGAACAGCTTGGGCTGTCAGTATCTTCTTTGGCTTTCAGTCATTCATTTTCTATTCTGTCGTGGCTTGGCTTCCCGCCATCCTTCTCCATAAAGGAATGAATGAACAAACGGCAGGATGGATGCTGTTATTCGTACAGATCATCGGATTGCCAGCAACTTTCCTCTCGCCAATCATCGCCTTAAAATTAAAACGGATGTGGATGTCCGTCGCTGTCATAGGACTGATTAATCTATTGGGATTTGCCGGACTGATCATCTTTCACCAAACAAGCCTACTGATTAGCTCTATTGCATTGATCGGCTTATCAACCGGAGGAAGTATCAGCCTGGCCTACCTGATTATCAGCTTAAAATCAGAAGACCCAAAGCAAGCCACACAATTATCGGGTATGGCACAAGCCGCCGGCTATTTTCTCGCAGCCATAGGACCGGTATTCCTGGGTTTTACCTACGACTATACGGATCTATGGATTTATCCGATCCTGATTATCCATTTAGCAAACCTTCTAATGCTGAGCTTTGGTATCTGCTCAGTCCTGCCAAAAGCCAGAGTTTAACGAGCAACAAACAAATCGACAACTGATATCCAAATCCACATTTCAATACGCCGCCAACCTGACTTCCGTTTACGATAAGCTCTTCTGGTTCCTCATTTCCTTGTTTCGTATAAATATCTGCATCAGCTGTTTCTTTTCCGGCTTTTGGTTTCGATTCCAATAAACAAGGCTCTTAAAAACAACTAAAGGTAGTGTCATTCTTGTTGTCATTTGAAATCGTTATTTAGAATGTCAATAAATAACATAATCTGACATCATTCCTACAAATAGTGCTCTCAGAATCTTTATGTGCCGCTCTATACTAAAAAAATAAATACTAACCCATGACATTCCCCAATCGGTATTCAGTTAAAAAAAATAAAATCCGAAAAACACCGTTCATGAGCTATAGAGGCCTGTTTATGTAGAAAAACAAGCAACTCATCAAACTTTACACTCTCCTAACATTAACTTAATCTGATTGAGTATTTTTGCTAATTGCTTCTTGCAGCTGTATTAATCTTAGTAGATGATAAAAAACAAATTCAGCAATAAGATACTAAGGAGTCACAGTTTCGAAAAGTTAACATCTACGAATACGAAAAGCAAAACAGACAAGTTATACAGATATCTATTTTTTACCACGAAAGAGCAACCTTTATCGTTTAAAAACATCATACTCTGTAATAAAAACAACAACTTTACCAAGTTCAACAACAACAGCTGAACAGTAAATAATCCGATTTTACACAACTAACACATTTAGAAAAAGGGACATAATGCATCTAAAACAAATTTGTAAAGCAACCATTGGGCTCACGCTACTACTCATTCACCTGTTATCAACCGCTCAAGTTCAGCCAAATATTCAGGTTGATAAATTAAGTGATAAACAGGTAGAGCAAATTGTAGAAGAAATAAACAGCCGTGGCTTAACCATGGAGCAAGCAATACAGTTGGCTAGAGCAAGAGGTGCCTCCTCGCTTCAAATCAACCAACTACAGTCTCGAATCCAAAAACTACAAATGGATGGCAGTGAACTAACAGCACCATCAGACAACCAAACGAGCGATGAAACAACATATAGCGCCGACAGCATTTCAACGAAAGCAAACATCCAAACGACAGATAAAAACAAAAAGATTTATGGCTTTAACTTATTCAATGCAAACAACTTAACCTTCGAACCTTCGATAAACATACCGGCACCCGACAATTATGTGGTTGGCAACAGCGATCAACTAACGATCAACATCTGGGGAGCAAGTCAGCAAACCTACCAACTCCAGGTTGATGGCAATGGAGACATCCAAATTCCCGACCTCGGCCCCGTGCATGTTGGCGGGATGAACTTTAACCAAGCCGAAAGAAAAATCAGCCAGCGCCTACAAGCCATTTATAGTGGGATGCGCAGTGAAAACCCGAATACCTTTGCCAGCATAAGTATCAATAACCTACGGTCGATAAAGATCAACGTTGTTGGCGAAGTTAATGCTCCCGGAACCTATACACTCCCCGCTACAGCAAGCGCCTTTAATGCGCTATACCTCTCCGGTGGACCGAACGAGAACGGGTCATTTCGCCAAATCAAAGTACTGCGTCAAAATAAAGAAGTGGCGACTATCGATGTATACAACTTTCTGATTCATGGAAAAATCAATAATAATGTTTCTCTGCGTGATCAGGATCTGATTTTAATTCCGACCTACGAAAAGCGGGTTGAACTATCGGGAGCCTTTAAACGGGAAGGCTACTTTGAGCTTACCGAAAAGGAGACTTTGGCCGATCTGATCAGCTATGCCGGCGGATTTACCGACCAGGCCTACCACGAAAGACTGACCATTACCCGCACAACAGGTCGCGAACTAAAAGTAATCGATGTAGTCCGTGATAATTTCGATCATTTCATCCTTCAAAACGGAGACCTGATTGAAGCCGGAGAAATTATCGATCGCTATGAAAACAGGGTGAGTATCGAAGGAGCTGTTTTCCGTCCCGGCACTTATGCCCTTACCGATGGCATGAAGCTGTCCGACCTAATCAAAAAAGCTGACGGCGTAAAAGAAAATGTATTTAGCAACCGCGGCGTACTTCTGCGTTTGGGAGCCGACCTCACCCCGCAAACAACCGCCTTTAACGTTTCAGAGATTGTCAATGGAGATAACGACATCTCACTAAAACGGGAGGATCAGGTGATCATCAAGGATATTTTCAGCATGCGCGAAAGTCGCTTTGTCCGAATCTTTGGACAGGTGCAAAATCCAGGCGAATACGAATACCTGGAACAAATGACCCTGAAAGACCTGATCTTTTTGTCAGGAGGCTTTACCGAAGCGGCCAGTTCATCCTTCATCGAGCTGGCACGTCGTCACGATCACGAAACCGCGGCAACGGTAACCAACCAGCTGGCATCGCTCTTCCAGTTTGACATTAGCCGAAATTTAGCACTCGATCAGAATGATGCCGCTTTCGAAATAAAACCCTACGATTACATCTATGTGCGTAAAGCTCCTTCATACAACCAACAACGAACCGTCACCATTCAGGGCGAAGTTGTTTATCCCGGCCCCTATAGTCTCCGCAGCAAAACAGAACGAATTTCCGACTTGATTAAGCGTTCGGGAGGATTAACACCGCAAGCGTTTAGCAAAGGGGCGATATTACAGCGACGGCAAATGGAAGAAGATATTGTCAAACAGTCTATCCATACGGCTCTGGACGATAGCCTAACGGAAAAAGCACAGGAGCAACTCAATGGCTACCGGAAACTGGAACTCCGTTTAGCAGACATTATGACAAATCCGGGATCGTTATATGATTACATCTTGCGTGAAGGCGACCAGATCATTGTGCCCGAGGAAGTACAGGAAGTGAGTATTTCGGGCGAAGTGCTCAACCCAATTGGCTTGGCCTACCAACCCCACAAGTCGCTGAAATACTACATCAACCGATCAGGAGGATTTAGCAGCGATGCCAAAAAAGGAAAGGTATTCGTTATATATAGCGACGGAACGACCAAGATCACCAAAGGACTGTTTAATAGAAATTACCCAAAACCAGAGCCCGGCAGCCAGATTGTTGTTCCCTCAAAACCCGAGCGCCCGAAAGGAGACAACACCTCAAAATGGCTGGCTATTGCCAGTACATTTTCATCAGTTGCTGTAGCCGTAGCTGCCTTATTACGATAAAACCTGACCAAATTCAACCACCGAATAAAGTCAAGTTCGATTAAAAAACGGAAAAGTAAACCCCCAAAATGTTCGTTCATGAGTAGGAATACCCCCACTCATAAAAAAAAATGAACCGTTTATTAAATTTTACGTTAAGCTAACATACATTTAAACATATTGAGTAAATTTGCTACTCATTAATGTCCACTTTTTCATAGACGTTATCTATTTTTAATCGAAGCTAAACTCAGCAAATTGGGACTGAGGAGGCGGAGCTGTGAAAAGTCGGCACACCGAGAAAACACGAAGACACGAACGAGCGAGAACTGAAAAACAATGGACAACATTCAAACCTCAACAATCTTCGTCGAACCCCAAATTCCCTTCAGGAAATATAGGGGGTGAAAACAAAAGAACAAAATCACGAATACCCGACAATTATTAACTGATAACCAAAAACTGGCAACAAAAAACTATACTCATCACCCCTAATAACACACGCATGCTCGAAGCCTTAATCACATCAAAAACAAGAATCAAAATACTACTCAAATTCTTCCTTAATAAGATGAATAAGAGTTATTTGAGAAGTATGGAGCAAGAGTTCGGTGAATCATCCAATGCTATCCGAATCGAGCTAAACCGTTTTGAAAAAGCGGGATTGCTAAAAAGCTATTTTGATGGTAATAAAAAATATTTTCAGGCAAATACCGAGCACCCGTTGTTCAACGATATTAATAGCATCATTTTAAAAATGGTCGGAATTGATACCATCATTGAAAACATTGCACAACGGTTAAAAAATGTTGATGCTGCATACCTCTCCGGCAATTTCGCCCAAGGCATCGACTCGAAAATAATCGATATCATACTGGTTGGAAATCAGATCGACAGCAACCTGATTAATAACTACATCAGTAAGGTTGAGAAAATAATAGATCGAAAAATACGTTACATAAGCATTCAGAAAGAGGAAATGAATGATTACCTGAGAAATACTCCAACGCTATTGATATGGACCAATGATCAATCAATTCCTAAGGAATAACAATCGATCAGAAAAAGGAGCCGAGTTATTTGAAGTAAACACAAAGTCTGATCTAAAAAAACAATCCAATCTCACACTCAATATGCTTAGAATCAATCCAAAAAGGATCAAAATAAGAATACTATTAACTGGTATAATCATTTGCTGTTCGGGGGTTGCAAAAAGCAATCCACCCGGAGAAATCGGCAAAAACCAATGGATCATTTCTTTCCAACCGGGAATAAATGGAATTGCTTCCGAGTTTACACCATCCCTTAGTTTTCTGGAGAACGAATTTAGTCATGAGCCGGCGTTTTCGTTCGACATGGCACTTTCACACACATTTGGAAAGCGTTGGGAAACAGGAGTCAACCTCACACTTAGCAAGCTAAAGGGCTCCAGCGATCTTCCTGTTTTTTCGGCATTTGGAAATCATGCAGCTTTTTTAAGCCTATACCAGGCCCCGGTAAACTACGAAACCGAAAGCAAATCGCTCTACGGTTTTATCCGTTATTATTTCAGGGAATTTACCAGCTTAAGCAAAAAGAAAAACCGCATTGACCCGTTTGTCGAAATGGGTATTGGAGCAAACCAATTCAAAACTCGACTAAATTATGACGAAGTTCCGGCAGGGGAAGCTTCACCGAACATTTTCAAGAAAGGGCAAGGCTATAATCCACTGCCCGGCAGTTCGGCTCAATATACGGCTGGAGCAGGAACATTAATTAATTTTAAACAGAACTGGAACCTCATTTTATCCTTCAACATGGATCTGATCAATTCGGATGTGATGGATGCCGTGCATAATTATACAAGTGAAGGTGATCGCAACCATGCGAAAACTTTGATTACCCGACTCAAAGTGGGAGTGGCAATTCCGCTATCGAGCTCGGTACAACGAAGCGACTATTATATGCCATGGGCACCCGGACATTAAAAAAATGTATGGAAAAACAGGATGTTCATTTTCAGATTTTCACAAGTTCCGTCACCAATTTTCAACCCGGATTAATCTTCATCCATTTATAATTTATATCTTTCAGTTGAAAAAGATAGAAAACTCACTTATAATCATTCCATATGTATACGAATTTTACCTGCTCGTTTCATGCGACAAAAAAGCAACAAAGCATACTCTTAAAATACATCGAATCAACACTTTATAATAAGATTATTCACATCCCCTTAAACTAACACTGCCATGAAATCCTTATCGTCTCTCATATTTTTAATATTTATCTGCTTCGCGATTCAACTGAAAGGACAAGAGCTTCCTCAAAATGTTAATGTGAAGGAGCTGAGCAACGACCAGGTCAAGAAAGCCAAGGAAGCCCTTGACCAGAGTGGATTATCACGCGAAGCCGCTATTGAGGTCGCCCGACAAAAGGGAGCCAGTGAGCAACAAATCCAGGAAATGCTCAACAGGATGGACAGTCTGGACAGTCTGGACAACCAACAATCATCGATGGATGACTCTCAGGCTGTGGAAGAAGAAGTAGAAGAAAACACAACAGATGAAAAAGAACCAACCACTCAAAAGGCTGCAATCAACGCTTCCCGGGACACCCGATTTGGAGCATTCCTTTTCAGAAGAAGTAATGTTAGCTTTGAGCCCAACCCCAATCTTCCAACTCCGAAAAACTATCGCATAAACATTGGGGATCAAATCCTGATTGTCATTTGGGGAAACTCGCAAGCATCCTATCAACTAAATGTAAATAGAAACGGGCAGGTTATTATCCCCGATATTGGCCCGGTTAATATTGCCGGACTCCCCTTTGCCGATGCAGAACAAAAATTAACCGGTAAGCTATCAACCATTTATGCCGATATGAAAGGCCAAAAGCCCAGCACCTTTGCTCAGATCGACTTAGGAAAAATGCGCTCCATCAGAGTCAACATCATTGGTGAAGCACAAACCCCCGGTTCATATACGCTACCAGCAACAGCTAGTGTTTTCAATGCCTTGTACCTCTCAGGTGGCCCCAACAGTATTGGCTCATTTCGCGAAATCCAACTGTTACGAAACAACGAGCTTTTTAAAGCCATTGATATCTATAAATACCTGCTTGGAGGCGACCTGTCAGAGAATGTCATTCTACAGGATGAGGATATCATCTTTATTCCAACGGCCCTCAAGCAAGTTCAGGTTAATGGGGCATTTAAAAGAACCGGCCAGTTTGAACTTGAAGAAAATGAAAACCTGTCACAGCTAATCACCTATGCCGGAGGTTACACAGATGAAACCTATATCCACCGCATGAAGCTTTATCGGAAAACACAGGAGGGAATGGAAATCAAAGACTTTACAGAAGATCAGATTTCATCCATAAAACTTGAAAACGGCGACCGGTTAGTCGCATCAAAAATTCTGAGTTCCTTTGCCAACCGGGTTACCATAAGCGGTTCCGTCTTACGTCCCGGAGAATATGAACTGACCAACAACTTCAAACTCTCGGAGTTGATCTCCAGGGCCGACAGCATCACTCCCGATGCCTATTTAAAAGGTGGACATCTTATTCGTTATAATGATGACCTGTCGACCAAGCTGATTAGTTTTGAACTCAAAGACATCCTCAACGGCACACAAGACATTGTTCTTCAACCAGAAGACGAGATCCGGATAAAATCACACTTCCAACTGGAAGAGCAAAAAACAGTGCGTGTTTCAGGACAGGTCAACACCCCAAGATCTCTCCCCTATATGGATGGGATGACCTTACGCGATGTTATATACCTCGCCAATGGATTTAAAGAAGGAGCCGACAGCACCGCGATTGAGGTGTCACGTCGCTTAGGTCCCGAAAAAGAAGCAGAGTATGGAGACACCCTGCGTTACACCTTCTATTTTTCATTAGACCGCAAGCTGAACATGGATTCACCAACCGGTCGGTTTTTGATCCAACCATTCGATCGCATCTCTGTGCCAACAGCTCCAGGATATCTGCAGCCCGGGGAAGTATACATCCAGGGCGAAGTGATACGGGCCGGCGAATATGCCCTAAATACCCGGGGCATGAGAATATCTGATCTGCTAAGTAAAGCGGGGGGACTTACACCGGATGCATTTCCACAAGGAGCTATCTTTAGGCGCTACAGCGAGGTACTGGGTAGCGAGGTTGTTGGCATCGAGCTGCAAGAGATTATCAACAACCCGAATAGCCAAAACGATCTTTTTTTGATGAACGGTGATGTCCTCAGCATTCCCAAACGCTTACAAACCGTGAAAGTGAGTGGTAATGTCATGAATCCACTGTCGCTGACTTTTCAACCCGGAAAATCAGTGTTGTATTATGTCGATAAAGCAGGTGGTTTTGACGAAGAAACCCGCAAGCGGAAAGTTTACGTTAAATACCCCAATGGAACAACAGCCAGCACCCATGGATTTTTGTTTAAGAATTACCCGGAGGTCAACGCAGGAACAGAAATCATCGTTCCCCGAAAACCCGAAAACAATCGCCCGGATCAAACCGGAAAGTGGATTTCAATTACCAGCGCCCTCTCTTCTCTGGCCATTGCCATCACAGCGGTACTGAGATAAACAACAGAAACCGGATATCCAGATTTAAGATATTAGACCTAGATACAAGAACCAAGATGCTAGAATCAAGATTTATAGATAATCGGATGACCGGATAGGCAGAGTAACCAGATGAAAGAACAAGACGTTAGCTAATTAGACTTTAGATCCAAGAATAAAGAACCAAAGAGCCAAGAGGGTGAGATACCAGTAAACCGCTGAAAGATTGCTTTGCTTTGCTCGCAATGACGAGCTATAGCATGTGACAATCAACTCCCCCACTTCACCGAAAAGTGAAAAACGCGAAGGTCCGTCAAAACGCCCGGCCCAGGGTTCGGGTTGACTTGATTTTTCTTTGTTTCGTTTCTTTTCATCTAAGGAAATGAAATGAAAAGAGGTTTGGGGCAACGCCCCAACGCAAGCAACAACCTCCCCCGGCACTACGTTTGGGGACTCCTCCTTAAAAAGAAGGAGAAATGGTTCGGAGCTTTTTGCTTACATCTGGATGGAGCATATCGCCAGCAGATCCTGAAACAAATTCAGGATGACGAGCCAAAGCAACCTTAGCAAAACCAAGGTCACCTACAAAGCATTAGATATAAAGCACTAAAACCAACAATCCCCTATTAGCGGATATCAAGAAAAAACGAACGTACGATAACAGATAACCAACATGACAACAAATCAAGAAAACACACCCACACAACAGTCATCAGCCAACAACGACGAAATCGACTTGATTGCTCTGGTAAAACACCTTTGGGATGGCCGTCGTATAATCATCACGTATATCCTTATTGGTGCGGTACTGGGACTGCTTATCGCCATACTCAGCCCCAAGGAATACACGGTACAAACAACCATGGTTCCGCAAAGTGCACAGTCCGGAGGATCAAAATTGGGAGGCTTATCCTCGCTGGCAGCAATGGCCGGATTCAACATGGATATGAGCAGCGGAACAGAAACGCTCTCCCCCATGGTTTATCCGAAAATTATGCAGTCAGTTCCCTTTCGACTCGAATTAATGAACAGCAGCTTTCAAATTGACGGACTCAATCAACCGGTTACCTTATTCGAATATTACACCGAATACAAAAAAGCAGGTGTATTGAGCAATGTCAAAAAATATACAATCGGATTACCCGGGGTCATCATCGGTGCTCTAAAACCGACAACTGAAGACCAACAACCAACAAGCAACACCGACAAGCAAATTATAACGCTCACGGCGAAAGAAAATCAGGTATTAGAAGCATTAAACTCCCAAATTTCTCTTAACATCGATGATAAAGAAGGGATTCTGACCCTTTCGACTAACTTTCCTGATGCCCGGTTAGCAGCTCAGGTAGCCCATACAGCGCAAATTCTTTTGCAGAAATACATCACCACCTACCGGATTCAAAAAGCACAGGAGCAGCTCGACTTTATCAAAGATCGCTACCAGGAAAAGAAAGAAGAGTTTTTAGAGACTCAGAAACGGTTGGCCCGCTTTCGCGATCAAAATAAAAACGTATCCTCGGCCATGGCTCAAACGGAAGTCGAACGGCTTCAAAGTGAATATAACATTGCCTTTTCGGTGTATTCTGAACTGGCCAAACAATTGGAGCAAGCACAAATCAAAGTGAAAGAAGATGCGCCGGTACTTACTATTGTAGAACCGGTGCGCGTCCCCTTGCAAAAATCAAAACCCAATCGACCACTCATCCTTTTTATCTGGATTTTCCTGGGTGGAATCGTCGGCATCGGCATCGTTTTCGGACGGCAATTTTTGAGCACCGTCAAACAACGCTGGAACGAGTAAGGAGAGAATGAATGCTTAGAGCAATTCAAGTGAAAGATATTAGATAATAGATCCAAAATACTAGAATAAAGATTTATAGATATTCGGATTTTCAGATTGACGCTAATCCCCCACTTCGCCAACAGGCGAAAAGCGCGAAGGCCGTCAAAACGCCCGCCCGAGGGTTCGGTTTGACTTGATTTTTCTTTGTTTCGTTTCTTTTCATCTAAGGAAAAGAAATGAAATGGGGTTTGGGGCAACGTCCCAACGCAAGCTACAAGATTTATAGATATGCAGACGATCAGATAATCAAACAGGCAGAGCAATCAGCTGAAAGCCCCTGAAACAAGTTCAGGATGACGAGCTAAAGCAATCTTAGCCAAACCCAAAGTCCCTTTCAGGGGATATAGGGGTAAAACACTAGAAACAAAATACTCACGCAAGTGAACCAACAACAGACGACTCAAAAATTTGAACTTAAAACTCAACAACTAAAAATACACAAATATGTTCCCAACAGAAATAACAAAAATTACCTGCATTGGTGCAGGGTATGTCGGTGGGCCAACCATGGCAGTCATTGCTCAAAAATGCCCACACATCAAAGTAACGGTCGTTGACATCAACCCACAACGGATTGCCGACTGGAATGATGAAGACCTCAGCAAGTTACCCGTATACGAACCCGGATTACCCGAGGTAGTTGCCGAAGCCCGTGGTCGCAACCTGTTCTTCTCCACCGATGTGGAAACAGCCATCAAGGAGTCGGAAATGATTTTCATTTCGGTGAACACGCCCACCAAAACCTATGGGGTAGGTAAAGGCATGGCGGCCGACCTGAAATTCGTAGAGTTATGCGCTCGTCAGATCGCCCAAGTATCTTCCGGCAATAAAATTGTCGTTGAGAAGTCGACCCTCCCCGTTCGCACTGCGCAAGCTATTCGAACCATCTTAGACAATGCCAAGGGAAAGGAAGGAACACCTCCGCAATTTGCAGTGCTTTCCAATCCTGAGTTTTTGGCCGAAGGAACAGCCATTCCCGACCTGCACAATGCCGACCGGGTACTCATTGGTAGCGAAGACACCGAAGCCGGAAAACAAGCCGAGCGGGCTTTAGCCAACATCTATGCTAACTGGATTCCGCGTGAAAAAATCCTTACTACCCGCATCTGGTCATCCGAACTATCCAAGTTAACCGCCAATGCCTTTTTGGCACAGCGCATTTCCAGCATCAACTCCATCTCAGCCTTGTGCGAACGTACAGGAGCAGATGTCGATGAAGTGGCCCGTGCCATTGGAATGGATACCCGTATCGGTTCGAAATTCCTGAAATCATCGGTGGGCTTTGGAGGCTCTTGTTTTCAGAAAGACATTTTAAACCTGGTATACCTCTGCCACCATTTTAACTTGCCCGAGGTAGCCGAATATTGGGAACAGGTGGTTAAGCTCAACGACTACCAGAAACACCGCTTTGCCAAGCAGATTATCGATAGCCTGTTCAATACCGTATCCGGAAAGAAAATCGCCTTCCTGGGCTGGGCCTTTAAAAAAGACACCAACGATACCCGCGAGTCCGCTGCCATTTATGTTGCTGACGAGCTCCTGCAAGATCGTGCCGAAATTCACGTGTACGACCCACAGGTCACCGAAGATCGTATCCTGGCCGATCTCGAGTATCTTCAAAAAAATCGCCGTACAGATGCCCTGCAGGGCGTCTCCACTGCTCTAACAACAGAAGAAATCAAAAATCTTGTCACCGTTCACCACGATCCATACGAAGCCATCACCAACGCCCACGCCATAGCTATCCTCACCGAATGGGACGAGTTTAAAAACTACGACTGGCAACAAATCTACAACCAAATGCTGAAACCCGCTTTCATCTTCGACGGACGAAACATCCTCGACCGCGAAGCATTGACAAAAATTGGTTTTGAATTGAAGAGTATTGGGAAAGGCTAGCAGTATGGAAACATGAGTCAAAAGTCCGGATGATCGGATATTTGGATGTTCTGACGATCGGATGACTGAATAGTAGGGAAATAGCTAAGAGCGATACAACTGAAAGATACTAGATACAAGATATTAGAATCAAGATTTATAGCTAGTCAGATGAAAAGCTTATCACCTACGAGACAACCAAATCCCAAACTTCACCACTAAGCGAAAAAAGGCTGTACCCCGGCTACCGAGCGATTATATCGCGTGGTTATTCTTAAACACCACACGAAAGGATTCGTGCGGTAGCTGCGATGGCCGTCAAAACGCCCGACCAAGGGTTCGGTTTGACTTAATTCTTACATCCTTCTTATTGATGAAATGAGCATAAATAGAGATAATCTATACACAGTATCAATTTCAAATGGATGTGAGTTCCATCAAATACCATTGAGTATATAAATCCCAATGAGATAAAAAAGGATGAGCCCGTCAGGCTTGAGGAGAACAAAAAACATAAAATCTTAAAAAGCTTGAGAAAAAGTAAGATGATGTACATAGAGATACTTTTGAATAATTGAAATAGAAACGCAACATGATAGGAATAATAATACAAGCACGCATAGGATCAACGAGATTACCCCAAAAAATGGTTTTACCTTTTCATAAAGGAAAGGGTATCCTAGAGACTATTTTGATCCGATTAAGAGAAAGAATTCCTGATATCCCAATCATATTAGCGACGACCTCCAACTCTAGAGATGACAAAATTGAAAAAATTGCACTGAATAATTCTATAAGTGTTTTTCGAGGAAGCGAAACAAATGTTCTTGATAGATTTATTAAAGCTGCCAAAAGATTTAAAATAAATAAGATAATTAGAATTTGTGCAGATAACCCCTTCCTCGACATTAATGCCATAAAGTTTCAGATTTCAGATTTTAAAAATTCTAATGTCGATTATTGGTGTTACAGCAAAAATGAGCAAACACCAACAATTAAAACACATTTTGGATTCTGGACAGAAGGAATAACATTGGAAGCATTAGAAAAAATTAAATCAAAAACAAATAAAACAGTCTATCAAGAGCATGTAACCAACTATGTATATATGCATCCAAACTCATTCAAAATACACTTCGAACCTATAAGTCTAGAAATTGAGAAACAAGCGAGCATTAGACTAACCATAGATACAACAAACGATTTTGAAACCGCAAAAGAAATATATGCTGAAATTAACAGAAACAACATCTCATTATGTCCTAATCAAATAATAAACTTTGTGATATCGAATGCCAAATGGGTGCAATCAATGGAAACTGAAATTTTAAAAAATACCAAATAAATGAATCATACTTATATTATTGGAGAAATAGGTCAGAATCATAACGGCTCTGTTGACCTTGCGAAACTGCTAATTGAAGTTGCGTCTCGCCCTGTTATCGATAAACTTTTTGGAGAAAAGTTACGTGGTATGGATGCCGTAAAACTTACAAAACGTGATTTATCTCAAGAATTATCGGAAAGTCAAATGATTCGAAGATATGAAACGCCTCACTCATTTGGTAAAACCTATGGTGAACATCGGGCAGCTTTAGAATTAAACGATGAAGAACATTTTGAGTTATATAAATATTCGAAGTCATTTGGATTAGATTTTGTTGAAACGTTATGTGCTCCGGGAACATTAAGTCTTTTAAAGTTATTTACGCCAGATAAATTAAAAGTTGCCTCTCGAGATTTAACAAATCTCCCGTTATTGGAATTAATGGCAGAAACAAAAATCCCAATTATTCTTTCACTGGGGATGTCTGGTAAAAAAGAATTAGATGATGCATTACATCTTATCACAAAATATCATTCAGACATCTCCATCCTTCATTGTGTTTCTGAGTATCCTACTCAATATAAGAATGTCAATCTAAACACTATTAAATACCTTCAAAAAAACTATAGCCAATATACATTAGGTTATTCGGACCATACCATAGGAATTGCAACTCCCGTTGCAGCTGTTGCCTTAGGTGCAAAAATCATTGAGAAACATATTACAATTGATCGGAAAATGAAAGGAACAGACCAGGCAGGCTCTTTGGCAATGGATGGTATTGAAAGGATGGTTCGTGATATCCGCAACATGGAAATATCAATAGGCTCGGAAGAGATATCCATCTGTGACGACGTAAAAGTTGCAAAAGAAAAACTTGAACGATCGATTGCAACAATTCGTCCTCTAAAAAAGGGCCATATATTGACCGAAAATGACATTCACCTACTTTCGCCTGGAAGTGGTTATAAATGGAGTGAAAGGCAAAATATAATAGGTAAAAAAACAGTTCAAGATTTACCTGTTAATGAGATTATTTACCCAGACAACCTAAAATAATATGATTATACCAAAACTTGTTTTAACAGACATTGATGGAGTTTGGACTGACGGTGGAATGTATTATGACCAAACCGGCAACGAATGGAAGAAATTCCATACATACGACAGTGCAGGAGTACTGTTCTGCCATCAAAGAAACATTCCTGTGGGGATTATTACAGGCGAAGAAACAGAAATTGTAAAACGCAGGGCAGAAAAACTAAAAGTTGATTTCTTATATCAGGGAATAATGAATAAAATAGAGATTGTTGAAAAACTATGCGTTGAGCTAGACATTACACTGGGAGATGTGGCGTATATTGGAGATGATTTAAATGACGTTGAGGTTCTAAAAAATGTTGGTATTTCTGCAGCCCCTTCAACTGCCCCCATACATATACAGCAACTAGTTTCGTTTGTGACACAAAAGAAAGGTGGAGAGGGCTCTTTTAGAGAATTTGTTGAAAGAATTCTTAACCTAAAGGTATAGCTGGGTAATCATGATCTATAAACTATTTCATTTGCTTTTTCATAAGATTGAGAGGACAAGATGGTTTTTTTCATATCAGTATTACAGAAAAATTTATAATATTGATAAAAGCTTTAATTTTAATGGAAATGGAATCCATTTTCTATGGAGATGGGGAAATATCATGTTCTAAGGATAGCTACATAGGTAGGCATTCAAGTATTCAGGCTTATAAAGGATGTCATGTATATATTGGTGAAAATGTGTCAATCTCTCATTATGTAAAAATATATACTCGAAATTCACTTGCAGATCAAGATTTCTCTTTAAAGAAAGATTGTAGTTTCAAATATAGCAAAGGAGATGTGAGAATTGAAAATGATTGTTGGATCGGAACAAATGTTTTCATAAAAGAGAATGTTAAAATAGGCAAAAATTCCGTTGTTGGAGCGAATTCCGTTGTAACAAGAAATATTCCTGCAAATGCAATAGCTGGAGGTATTCCTGCAAAAGTTATTAAAATGAAATCGCAAATAGACAACTAGAGATGATATCAAATTTCATTTTAAAATTAAGAAAATCCAAAGTTGCGGGGGACTCAGTAAAGTATACTTTTTTAAATTTCCTCGAAAAGGCAATTCCTTTTCTTATTCTACCAATAATAACGAGAGTTCTGCCTAAAGAAGAAGTGGGTTATTATGTGCTCTATCAGGCTATTGTTGAGATTATATTACCAATAATGACCCTTAATATTGATTCTGCTATTCTTTTGAACTACTACAAGCTAAGCAGTAAGGAATTCAAAACTTACTTTACTAATGGATTAGGATTATTTTTTCTTTATTATTTTACGATATTTCTATTTAGTAGCTTATTTTCAAGAACAATAGCAAAATGGATTTCATTTCCAGCTACTTGGCTAATTGTTATTTATATTATTGCGTTCTTTCAATTTTTAACAAACATTCGATTAAACTTATGGAGAGTTGAATATAAGATAAAAAACTATGGGTTCTTAACAATCGGAAATTCCTTTTTAAAAAATTCGCTAGGTCTAGTATTTGTATTTTATACAGATTTAGGATGGAAGGGATTAATTTTAGGGCATCTAATTGGGTACGTTACTTTCGGATTATTTTCACTTCTGTCATTTCACTATGATAGATTAATAAGAACAAAAAAATCAGTCAATTATATTACGGATATACTAAAAGTGGGATTTCCATTGTCTTTACATCGCTTAGGGCTTTGGCTTGGTAGTACTGCCAACAGAATAATTATAACAATGCTAATCGGTACGGCTGCGACAGGAAGTTATGGTATTGGAGCCACCTTTGCTATTATTGTATCAATATTAGAAGATTCATTAACCAAAGCTGTTACGCCGCATTTATTTGATCAATTTAAAAGAATTACTGATATAGATAAATCTAGTATAGTTACTCTTTCCTATTCTATTTATGCCATTATTATTATTTTCTCATTTTTTGTTTTTGTAATAGGATATTTTGGAGTTGGAATTATTTTTGGCTCCTCGTATAACGAGACTAAAGTTTTCATTTTACCTCTAATTTTGGCGGCAATGTTTAAGGGTCTATATAAATTTCATGTTAACTATATATTTTTTAGCAAAAAAACCATCCACATTACAAAAATTACTCTGATTACAGGCCTTTTTAATATTATCTTGGCATACACATTAGTGCAATACAAGGGATTATTAGGAGCAGCCTATTCGCTTCTCGCTGTTAGTATACTTCAATACCTATTTACATTCTACATTGGGAACAAACTTATGCCAATGCCATGGTTCTATTTTATTAGTAAATCAAATGACACATAAAACATTACTCGAAGAGTTTTTGACTTTTGAAAAAGAAAATAATCTATTCAAATGGGAAATTGATAATGTGCCGATCTGGGAGTTGTTGAGAATGTCTGTCTTTACTGATTTAAAAAACAAATTAGTAAATGAAAATATAACTATTAATGAACAGAAAACAAAAAAAAGCATTGCGATTTTCTTTAAGTTTTTCATCAATAGTATTTTTCACAATCCGTTCATTAAATCAAAACAAAAAGATTATCTAATTTTAAATCATCCGCGTAGAAAATTGAACTCCGGTATCTATGAAGATGTTTATATTGATCCATTATTACCTCACCTAAATGACAACTATGTTGTTCTGGAGGGCTATGTTAATTTAAATAAGGATCATTACAGACCTATTCAGACCGAAAACTTGTACTACTTAGATATTTTACAGCTTCCAAGCCGATTAATAAGTTCGTTATCAGTTTCAGCCGAATTATCACATGCTGATAAAATTAGAATTATGGAAGTTGAAACACTTATTAATACAAATTGGAATATCCAAATTTCTACTTTTGAGAAGAAAATTTCAAAATTCATCAAGCGTTGGAATTTTGTTCTGCCCAAGATTGAAAGACTCATTCTTAAAATAAACCCCAAAAAGGTACTTAATGTGGTGTCATATTCCTTTATTAATCAAGCATTCACATTCTGTGCCCACAAGAATAGCATACCGGTGATTGAATTTCAACATGGCACCGTTGGAAAATATCACATTGCTTATAATTACTCTTTTAATGAAGGAATAGATATAAAAACCTTTCCTGATATTTTTTTAGCTTGGGGAAAGAATTGGGTGAAAGATGCTCGCTTACCTATCCCTATTAACAATATAGAACCTGTCGGATTTCCATATTATGAGCTTTTTTTTAAAAAAGATGATTTCACAAGAAATCCGAAACAAGTGACCGTAATTTCACAATACCGAAAAGATATTGCTTTATTAACTAAAGATATAGCTTGCGCATTACCAGATTATGAAATAATCTTTAAAGCGCATCCTGCTGAATATCTAGATGCTAGCATTAAGTATCCATTTCTAACGAATATGCAAAATGTTAGAATCGTAGCTGATGACAAAACTCATCTTTATAATCTGTTTCGGCAAAGTAGTTTTGTTGTAGGCGTACACTCTACCGCTTTATTGGAAGCACTCGCTTTTTGCCCCAATGTATTAATTGCTAAACTTCCTGGGTGGGAGTATTTTGAGGATTTAGAAGAAAATGAAAATTTAAAATTCATTTCTAATGTGAATGATTTCTCACAATCCGTATTTAAATGCGCTAAAACAGAATCGAATAGTACATTATTAGATTATTTTGAAGATGAATCTATAAAAAAAATAGTCAATATTATTAAATGAATAACGATAAATATCAACTCAGTTTATTTTATAACTACATTCATACTTTATAACATGATATTTTTATCAGCACTTAATATTGTCATTCTATTTGTCCTATTAAGAATAGATAGAGATAAAAGTTTTGGAAATATCTTCTCAGCAGGAGCAATTTTTATCTACTTTGCTTTACTCCCAGCATTGTCAAATTTCTACTTTTCCATATATCAGGATAAACTCTATAGCGTTGTCCTTAGTCTTGTAGCCCCTCAATTTCGTGATTTATTTTATGTAAAAGCAGCGTTGACATTCACTATTCTTGGGAATATTTTAACCTATATAGGGATATACATTGGAGCTAATTCAAGAAATAAATGGTTTAATTTCATCCTAAACAATCTATTACTACATAAATTTCATAGACATATTTGGGGTGATGATGAGCACAATGACAAGGTGAACAAAACACTTTTCAACTTTGGCATCATAACATATATCTTAGGCATTTTAGTTTATATTATCTTCTTAAAAAAGATGGGGGGATTAATCAGTTTATGGGCAGAAATGAATACCAGATCAACAAAAAATGCTGGATTAGGATATTATCAAACATTTTACATGATAGCTATTCAACTAGGAGCAATCATTATTATTTGGTATTCTTTTCAAAATAAAAAAAAACTTCTCAGGTATATTATAGTTGCATCAACAATTATGATTATTGGATCGATGGGAGCGCGCGGCCCTGTGATTATATTCATTATATCTACCATGATTATGTACCACTTTTTAATCAAAAGAATTAAAACTCTAATAAACCCAAAGTATATCACAGCCATAATCCTATTACCAATATTTATTGTTGTAATGCTACAGCTTCGGTCAAACTCATTAAGTTTCTATTTAAATAACAAAGATGTGCTTATAGAAAACAGTATTGAAAGTTTTGAAAGTGGTTTTATTGCTAGAGTAGGGCGATTAGAAAGAGACATTGTAATTCTCAAATATTTTACTGACAATGATTTCTGGTGGGGTAAATCCTTCTATGGATTAGTATATGCACCTATACCAAGGTCAATTTTCCCTAAAAAGCCGCCCAATGATTCTGGGATGTATCTAAGAGTAATGGCGTTAGGACAAAAGGTTACTCCCCCCATGCCCGTTTCTCAACTAGGATCATCTAGCTGGCCTGAATGGAACTGGGTAGGCTATATGAATTGGGGACTCCCTGGTTTTATTTTATTTTTCTATTTTTCAGGGTTGTTGTTCGGCAAGCTCTTTAAGTACATAACATTTCATAAATACCCAGTGATAGCATCCTGTATTTTTTCAATATTAGCTGTAGGTGGTCCTCCTATTTTATCACCTCCCGGCATAATAAACCTTCTAATGTTTTTTATTGTAACATTCATTTTAATGTTTTTTGCATTTTTACCTTTTAAGGTACGCATACACTACTAATTAGTTTATGAAATTGATGCAATGGTTTACCTTAAATTCCTTATCAATATGAAAAAAATCTCACACATAGTATCATCAATTGATATATCCAATGGAGGCCCATCCAAAAGCGTCTCAGACCTAGCACTCTATCAAGCTATTCAAGGGCAAAAGGTTACAATTCTCACAACTAAATCACAAAATCCTTATTTTTCAAAGAGCCCAAACCTTAATTTACAATTATCTTTTGTAGAAAATGGAACTTTTAGAAAAGCTTTAAATCTCTTTCTAAAAAAAGAACAATTTGACATTCTGCATGGACATGGCATTTGGCAACTCCCAGTACACTATATGTCTCAATTAGCTCAAAAGAAAGGGATTCCTTATATAATTACCCCCAGAGGCATGTTAGAACCTTGGGCTTTAGATGCGGGAAAATGGAAAAAAAGATTGGCTATGGCCTTATATCAGCGAAAAGATTTAGCCCAAGCTGCTTGTATACATGCGACAGCCCAGATGGAAGCTGACCATATACGAGAATTAGGCTTCTCCAATCCTATAGCTGTAATTCCAAATGGCATTGACGTGAGCGACTTTCCATTGCGAGATGAAAAAACGCAAATTGAAAAACAAACTCTCCTTTTTTTATCTCGCATTCATCCCAAAAAAGGGATTGAATTACTAATTGAAGCCTGGCAACAGCTAACCCCGTCAATGCGAAAAAACTGGCAAGTTAAAATTGCAGGAAATGGAGATGAGAGTTACATCTCAACATTAAATCGACTAATACAAAAAAGAGGATTAAATCAAGAAATAAAGATCATTGGCCCGCAATTTGGCAATGACAAACTGGCTGCCTACCATAGTGCTGATTTATTTGTACTACCAACCTATAGCGAAAACTTTGGAATAGTTGTCGCCGAAGCTATGGCCTGTGGCATTCCCGTCATAACGACCAAAGGAACTCCTTGGGAAGAACTCAACACCCACAATGCTGGTTGGTGGATCGACATTGGAGCAAAACCTTTAGTTGCATGCTTAAAGCGTGTGCTTAAACTAAGCGAACAAGAAAAACAAGAAATGGGCCGTAGGGGTCGAAAATTGATAGAAGAAAAATACAGCATACAAGCGGTTGCTTCACAAATGATCCAATTGTACGAATGGATACTAGGACAAAAAGAAAAACCTGATTTTGTTATATAGTTTATGAGTCTAAAAATTGATCAAAATAGAAAAGACCGGAAGTATCCCTTGAATGAACAACTATTGCGAGTACTCTGGATATTCGGAAAGATTATCTTTCGATTAACGCCTCGTCCACTCTTTGGGCTGAGATGTTCAATCCTGCGCTTGTATGGGGCCAAAATAGGGAAACATGTTAATATTTATTCCAGTACACAAATTTATTTTCCTTGGAAGTTAACAATTGGCGATTGGAGTGCCATTGGCGAACAAGCGTTTATCTATAACCTCGGTTCAATAACTATTGGTGAAAAATCTACCATTTCGCACAAAACTCATCTTTGCGCCGGTACTCATGACTACACTAACGCAAGTCTGCCACTTCTTAAGCCAACGATAACTGTTGAAGATCAGGTATGGATAGCTTCGGAGGCTTTTGTGGGGCCTGGCGTAAGCATTGGCCAAGGAGCAGTAATTGGAGCTCGTGCAGCAGTATTCAAAGATGTTGAACCGTGGTCAGTGGTTGGTGGAAATCCAGCCAGGTTAATCAAAAAACGGACTATTAAAGAATAAAACGAATGTCAGAAATTTCCGTAATCATTCTCACTTATAATGAAGAACAGCATATTCAACGCTGTATTGAGAATGTAAAATCTTTTTCAAAAGATATATTCTTGGTTGATAGTTATTCAACAGATCAAACTGTTGAGATTGCAGGAAATACAGGAGCAGAAGTATTTCAAAACAAGTGGGAGAATAATTACGCCAAACAGTTTAATTGGGGGTTGGAAAACCTACCAATAAAAACCAAATGGATTTTGCGACTCGATGCCGACGAATATTTACTTCCGGAACTCATTGATGAAATCAAGCAAAAACTAGACATCCTGCCCGAGAATGCAACGGGTGTTGTATTTAAACGGCGACATCTATTTCTGGATAAATGGATGAAACGGGGAACTTATCCGGTAAAACTCTTACGCTTATTTCAATACAAAAAAGCGGTTTGCGAACAGCGTTGGATGGATGAACATATTCAGCTTCTTGAAGGTGATGCCATAGAATTTGAACACGACTTTGTGGATCACAACCTGAATAACCTCAGTTGGTGGACACAAAAGCACAATGGGTATGCAATACGCGAAGCCATTGATTTGTTGGATGTGGAATTAGGATTGTTAGGAAATCAAGAGAGTCAGTTACAACTGAGTAAACAAGCTTCTGCCAAACGTCGGACGAAATACAAATACGCCAAACAACCGTTATTTTGGCGTTCGTTTGCTTATTTCATTTACCGTTATTTTTTCAAACTCGGTTTCCTCGAAGGAAAAGAAGGTTTCCTCTGGAACTTCCTCCAAGGTTGGTGGTATCGCACACTGGTAGATGCTAAAATCTACGAAATCAAAAAAGCCTGCGGAACTGATAAAACAAAAATTAAAGCCTTTATTAATACTGAGTATGGCCTCAAACTTTAACCCCAAATAGTCAATATCTTGATTCTTGTAACTTGACTCCTTTCCATCAAATCACATCATGAAAATCACTCTGATCACCGCCACCTATAACAGTTACCCAAATATACTTGACACCTTAGATAGCATCCAACAACAAACCCATCCGGATATAGAATGGGTTGTGATTGACGGGGGTTCAACGGATTTAACAAGATCGGTTATCAAAAGCACGCCGCTCATTAGCCAATCCATTTCCGAACCTGACCAAGGCATTTACGATGCCCTCAACAAAGGCATCCAACGAACAACAGGCAATGTGATTGGCTTTGTCCATTCGGACGATCTGCTAGCTAGTCCCAAAATATTGGAGACGATTGCTCAGGTTTTTGAAAAAACAACTGCCGATGGTGTTTATGGCAATTTGGTGTATGTGGATAAGCAAGATACCAACAAGATCATCCGCTACTGGAAGAGCAAGCCCTTTCGCCGGCGCAATTTGACTTATGGTTGGATGCCAGCCCACCCGACCCTGTTTTTAAAAAAGGAAGTGTACAAAAAACATGGGCTGTTTGATTTGGATTTCAAAATTGCTGCCGACTACGATTTTATGCTTCGCATATTAAAAGACCCAGGATTAAAGTTCGAATATTTACCGCAGGTTATCACCAAAATGCGGATTGGTGGCGCCAGCAATAAAAGCTTAAACAACATTCTCCAAAAATCACAAGAAGATTTACGAGCGATGAGAAAAAACGGCCTCTCCTTCCCTGTCTGGTCGTTAGCCTGCAAAAATTTATCGAAACTACCCCAGTTTCTGAAAAGGTAAGTTAGTTCCATTCATTCATACAGGATTGCTCACGTCTCACACAAGCAAGTATAATGTTAGATATCAGAACCAAGAGTTCGGATAATTGGATTTTGGATTGGTAAAACCCGCTAAAAGATAGCTTCACTTTGTTCGCAATAACGGGGAAGTGAAAAACGTCTTTGCGAGCGAGGAACGACCGAAGCATCTGTTTCGGAAAGTATTGGAGCAACTCACTGGAAGATCCTGAAACAAGTTCAGGATGACGAGCTCATGGCTTGGGACAGTCAAGTCCCCCAAATTCGCCATCAGGCGAAAAGCGCGAAAGCCGTCAAAATGCCCGGCCAAGGGTTCAGGGTTTGACAAGATTTTTCATCCTTTTCTTCGATTGAAAAAGGATGAGCCCGTCCGGCTAGAGGACACGACAAAAAAGAAATTGGAGCTGCCCCCCAACCAATTGGCATTGATTTCGACAGAGATAGTCACCATACAATCAGATTCTATCCAGCCCTAAAGTCCCCTTCAGGGGATTTAGGGGTAAAAAACATGAAGACAGAGGAAACATTCCGTAAAAGTTTCAACTTGCTCTTTAGCCGGTAAAACTGCCGGAGGGAAGCTCCTCCTGCCCGATTAAAGTCAAAAAATGGCTGATGGTCGAGTCAGACTGCCGGGGGAATCACTCAAATTGCCAAGGGAAGGACTCAAACTGCCAAGGGACAGGTCAGATTACCGATGGGCGTACTCAGGTTGCCGATGAGCGGGTCAAGCTGCCGGGGGATCAGGTAACCCGGGAGATTTGGAAAACAAGAAAACCCCGAGGAAAAGAAAAAACTGACCTCGGGGCTGGTAAAATAAGAAAGTCATCAATTAATCTTTATAATAACGAGCTCTTTTGTCATCATCTTTCCAGAACACATACCGTCCGTATTCCCGAATTGTGCTGACCTTATTAGCCAATAAAGTATATGCTTTGTCGCGTTGCAGCTTCGTTGCATTGGTTTCATCGTTGGAGCCATTGGCGGCAGCCAACAAGTCGGCCATCGTTTCGGATAGTGTACGCGCTTGATCGAGTCGGGTAAGATTAAAATTAATAGCAGTCAATTGCTCGGGATATTTTTCACCCAACGTCGCTAACTCAACCAGATCTTGAACCATATCGGAATGGCTACCGCCTTCACGAATGCGCATCACTTTCTTGTTAATATCGTCATCGTTACGGTAGGCGAAAGAAAAGTCGTGCAATAGGCGATCACGAAGTTCATAAGCTAAAGGAGACTGTTCGTTCCATTGTTTTTGAACCTCTTGCCGGGCACGATATTCGCTCATCCACAAAGCCTGGCAATGGCGTAAAGCGCCACTCAGTGGGGGAACATCATCAATGATCGTGAGATCCATGCCGGCACCGGCAAGCGCATCTCGATCTTCGGCTGCCTCAACTGCCAGGGTTTCAGAACTAGCTACAAACTCATCAACAGGTTGCTTGGGTAGCTTCACTTGACTCTCAGGAAGGTTTTCAATTTGATCTTTCCATAGTTCGAAATCATCTTGGTAACTCATAGTAAAAACTAAAAATAGTGATATCTTGTAAAAGTTCCGTCGGCCTCCTCTTCCGCTCCGGGCTTCCAAACTGGGTGGTTGATGACCAGCCGGCGGTTTACTTTTTACAATCTTATGCTCAATTTAAGAAATAGAATTGAATTACTCCAAAAATTCATTCACTTATAACATAATATAGAATCATTATTAATAAGAATCTTTTGTCAAACAAATAAAGATACAATCAACAAGCATCACTCATCGATAAATCCTTTAAAAACAGAGATTATAGCCTATATTATCCTAACGTTGAAACAACTAAACCATCACCATTTTCAATATTATGTGGCGCATGGAACCAGTGCCAACTCCACAGCAAGAACAAAACGCTAGCTAGTAAACTTTAGATCCAAGAATAAAGAAAAAAAAGGCGAAAGCCATAAAAAGCCTGGCCGAAGGTTCGGTTTGACAAGATTTTTCTTTGTTTCGTTTCTTTTCATAAATTATATTGTTTATTTTGATGGCACATATGGATCTCTCGATTCATCTAAAGAAAAGAAATGAAATCCTGTCCGGAAAGAACAAGACCAAAAAGCAACAGAGGCTTGGGGCAACTCCCCAACAAAAGCAAACAATAACTGGCGATTCGGAAACCACCATACACTATGAATAACCACCATGTCAAAGTCCCCTTCGCGGGATATAGGAATAAAAAGCAATAAATTAAGAGCCAAACACAAAACAACTAACCACTATTATGTGTTAAATAACATCAAACAACTCGAAATTCAAACTATTTAAACAATATCCAATGACACAAAAAGTAGCTTTAATCACCGGTATTACCGGACAAGACGGTGCTTACCTTGCTGAGTATCTTCTAAAAAAGGGATATGTCGTACACGGTATCAAACGACGTTCATCCCTGTTTAACACCGATCGTATTGATCACCTTTATCAGGATCCGCATGTAGAAAACCGTAACCTGTTTTTGCATTATGGCGACATGACCGACAGTATGAACATCACACGGATTATTCAGGAAACACAGCCCGATGAAATCTATAACCTGGCGGCTATGAGCCATGTAAAGGTGAGTTTCGATACGCCCGAATACACCGCCAATGCCGATGGAATTGGTACACTTCGTCTCTTAGAAGCAATTCGTCTGCTGGGCTTATCCGAAAAAACCCGCATCTATCAGGCATCAACGAGTGAACTCTATGGTTTGGTGCAAGAGGTGCCGCAAAAGGAAACAACTCCGTTCTACCCGCGCTCACCTTATGCCGTTGCCAAGATGTATGCCTATTGGATTACGGTCAACTACCGCGAAGCTTATAAGATGCATGCCAGCAATGGTATTCTGTTTAACCACGAATCACCCATTCGTGGAGAAACTTTTGTAACCCGTAAAATCACCCGTGCCATTGCACGTATTGTTCTCGGACAACAGGATCAGCTCTTCCTCGGAAACCTCTCATCGAAGCGAGATTGGGGACATGCCAAAGACTATATCAAAGCAATGTATCTGATTCTGCAGCAGGACAAAGCTGACGACTATGTAATAGCTACCGGCATTACCACCACGATCCGAGACTTTGTGAAACTAACCGCTCAGGAAGTTGGACTGGAAATCACATTTAAAGGCGAAGGAAGTGACGAAAAAGGTTACTTAACTTCCATCGATGAAAAAACATTTATAGAGAAAGTCGGAGCAAAATACTTGCAACTAGTAAAAGCGAAAGTTGAAAGCTCCATTCCCCTTGTTGCTGTCGATCCCGCTTACTTCCGACCTACAGAGGTTGACCTATTGATTGGTGACCCAACCAAATCACAAACCGTATTAGGCTGGAAACCGGAGTATGACTTAGCAGGGTTGATTGAAGATATGATCAAGTCTGACATTAAACTCATGCAAAAAGACGCCTGGCTCCGTGAAGGGGGTTACCGCACCTTAAATTACTTTGAGTAAGTTCAGCCAGAAAGATTGCTTCGCATTGCTTGGCATGACGGGAAGTGAAAAGTGTCATTGACAGGAAGGAACGACGCGGCAATCTGCTTCGAACAATATTGGAGCAATTTGCTAACATCCTGAAACAAGATTAATAGATAATCGGATTTTCAGATTTTCGGATGACCAGATAGGCAGAGCAACCCGCTGAAAGATACTGAAACAAGTTCAGGATGACGAGCTCTCGGCTTTGGGGGCGGTTAAGTCCCCCAAGCCCGGCCTACGAAGGTTTTGAACTAGAAAACAAGGGAAGGAAACAGCAAAGGCACTCGCTAAGAAAACCCTGTTTGACGACTGGAAGGAGGAGTTTGGTTTTCGGGCAGTGACTAACCCGTAGTTTTCATCCGTTTATATTTTTTATTTTCAATGGTAACGTATGGAACTCCCGATGAAATTTAATCATGCTTATTTGTGAAATATCGCAGATTAAATTTCATGTTCGTTTCGTTCAAAAGCATCGTCAGCCTTGATTCTTTTGGTTACTTTTCTCATCGAAGGAGAAAAGTAACTGGGGCTTGGGGTAACGCCCCAACAAAAGCAATGAGAACAAGACGTTAGGTAGTCGACTTTAGCTCCAAGAATAAAGAGCCAAGAGGATGAGAAAGTAGTAATCAGCTTAAAGATTGCTTTACATTGCTGACAATAGCGCAAAAGCAAAGCCATATCAGGAGAATAGGAATAAAAACAAAAATAGAACACAAAGAAACATGCAAAAAACAGCAAAAATATACATTGCCGGGCACCGGGGACTGGTGGGATCAGCCATATGGAAGATCTTACAAGCAAAAGGGTACACCAATCTGATTGGTCGCACCCATAAAGAACTCGATCTACAAAGTCAGTCTGCTGTGAACAACTTTTTTGAAAACGAAAAACCGGAATATGTCATCCTTGCGGCAGCCAAAGTAGGCGGTATTGTAGCGAACAGTACGTATCGCGGTCAGTTCATCTACGAAAACATGCAAATCCAAAACAACGTCATTCACCAATCGTATCTGCATGGTGTAAAAAAGCTGTTATTTTTAGGATCGACCTGTATCTACCCTAAAAATGCACCGCAGCCCATGCCCGAAGATTGCCTGCTGACCGATGTACTTGAATACACCAATGAGCCCTATGCCATTGCCAAAATAGCCGGACTTAAAATGTGCGAGTCCTACAACCTACAATATGGCACCAACTTTATTTCAGTAATGCCGACCAATTTGTATGGCCCCAACGACAATTTCAACCTGGAGACCTCCCACGTGCTACCGGCAATGATTCGTAAAATACACCTGTCCAAATGCCTCGAAGATGGTCACTGGGACGCGATCCGAAAAGATCTTACTCTCCGACCGATTGAAGGAATTAGTGGAGACTCCAACGAAGAGGAAATCCTTACAATCCTGAACAAATACGGCATCCGGCAACCAAATAACGACCACAAAGCAGTAACCCTGGATCTTTGGGGAACCGGAAAGCCGCTGCGTGAATTTCTCTGGTCAGAAGACATGGCCGAAGCATGTATCTTCATATTGGAGAACCGCGATTTTGAAGATGTCAAAGCCGACTGTGGAGATGAAATCCGCAATACACATATAAACATCGGGACAGGAAAAGAAATTTCGATCCGTCTCTTAGCTGAAACCATTCAAAAAGAAATTGATTTCAAAGGAACGATTCACTTTGACACGTCGAAACCGGATGGCACCATGCGTAAGTTGACCGATCCCTCCAAGCTTCATCGCCTCGGATGGAAACATAAGATAGAGCTGGAGGAAGGGATCAAACTGATGTACCAACACTACTTAGCCAGCTAGAATTATAAGAGCCCTTTAAGTATAAAGAAGAGAATTCAAATTCCAGGAACTCGCTAACAGAACATGTTCAGGATGACGAGCTCTAGGTTTTGGGGGCGAAGTCCCTACTTCACCGCAAGACAAAAAGCCCGGTCTACAAAGGCTTTGAATCAGAAAATAAGGGAAGGAAACAGCTAAGGCACTCGCTAAGAAAACCCTGTTTGACTACTGGAAGGAGGAGTTTGGTTTTCGGGAAGTGGCTGACCCGTAGTTTTCATCCGTTTATATTTTTTATTTTCAATGGTAACGTATGGAACTCCCGATGAAATTTAATCATGCTTGTTTGTGAAATATCGGAGATTAAATTTCATGTTCGTTTCGTTCAAAAGCATCGTCAGCCTTGATTCTTTTGGTTCCTTTTCTCATCGAAGGAGAAAAGTAACTGGGGCTTGGGACAACGCCCCAACAAAAGCAATGAGAATAAGACCTTAGATAGTCGACTTTAGCTCCAAGAATAAAGAGCCAAGAGGATGAGATAGCAGTAATCAGCTTAAAGATTACTTCGCTTTGCTAGCAATGACGTAAGTGAAAAACCTCATGGCGAGGGAGGAACGACCGAATCAATCTGCTTCGAACAATATTGAAACAATCCGCTAACAGATCCCGAAACAAGATTAATAGATAATCGGATATTCAGATAATTGGATGACCAGATAGGCAAAGCAACCCGCTGAAAGATCCTGAAACAAGTTCTGGATGACGAGCTCTCGGCTTTGGGGGGCGGTTAAGTCCCCACTTCGCCGCAAGGCGAAAAGCCCGGCCTACGAAGGTTTTGAACTAGAAAACAAGGGAAGGAAACAGCAAAGGCACTCGCTAAGAAAACCCTGTTTGACGACTGAAAGGAGGAGTTTGGTTTTCGGGCAGTGACTGACCCGTAGTTTTCATCCGTTTATATTTTTTATTTTCAATGGTAACGTATGGAACTCCCGATGAAATTTAATCATGCTTGTTTGTGAAATATCGCAGATTAAATTTCATGTTCGTTTCGTTCAAAACCTTCGTCAGCCTTGATTCTTTTAGTTACTTTTCTCATCGAAGGAGAAAAGTAACTGGGGCTTGGGGCTACGCCCCAACACATGCAATGAGAATAAGACCTTAGATAGTAGACTTTAGAACCAAGAATAAAGAGCCAAGAGGATGAGATAGCAGTAATCAGCTTAAAGATTACTTCGCTTTGCTAGCAATGACGCAAGTGAAAAACCTCATGGTGAGGGAGGAACGACCGAATCAATCTGCTTCGAACAATATTGAAACAATCCGCTAACAGATCCCGAAACAAGATTAATAGATAATCAGATATTCAGATAATTGGATGACCAGATAGGCAAAGCAACCCGCTGAAAGATCCTGAAACAAGTTCTGGATGACGAGCTCTCGGCTTTGGGGGCGGTTAAGTCCCCACTTCGCCGCAAGGCGAAAAGCCCGGCCTACGAAAGTTTTGAACTAGAAAACAAGGGAAGGAAACAGCAAAGGCACTCGCTAAGAAAACCCTGTTTGACGACTGAAAGGAGGAGTTTGGTTTTCGGGCAGTGACTGACCCGTAGTTTTCGTTCAAAACCTTCGTCAGCCTTGATTCTTTTGGTTACTTTTCTCATCGAAGGAGAAAAGTAACTGAGGCTTGGGGCAACGCCCCAACACATGCAATGAGAATAAGACTTTAGATAGTAGACTTTAGAACCAAGAATAAAGAGCCAAGAGGATGAGATAGCAGTAATCAGCTTAAAGATTACTTCGCTTTGCTAGCAATGACGTAAGTGAAAAACCTCATGGCGAGGGAGGAACGACCGAATCAATCTGTTTCGGACAATATTGGAGCAATCGGCTGAAAGATCCTGAAACAAGTTCAGAATGACGAGCCTTCTATTGGGATTAGGGATAAAAAAAGAAGATCGAATTCACTATTCCATTTCAAAAACATTTATTCTATATCTACAGTTACTATCTTTATCAAAAACTATAGCACAATACTACAGACATAAAATAACTATGAAAAAAGCAACCAAACACCTGCTTTCATTGCCACCCAATCTGGCAACAAACTTTCATACCATCACCCAACACAATACAACCGATTTTTATTGCACCTCCGACCCCATTGAGAATCGGGTTGGGTCAGGCGGTGGTACCTCATGGTTGTTATCACAATGCTGGAAGAATCAGGATGAAGATCAACCTTTTGAAGAATGGCTAAGTAGTGAGAAAAGAATCTTAATTCACGCGGGAGGACAAAGCAGGCGACTACCTTCTTATGCCCCATCGGGCAAGTTGTTAGCTCCTATTCCTGTTTTTCGCTGGAGTCGTGGACAAAAGCTCAACCAAACCCTGCTTGATCTGCAATCTCCCCTTTACGAAAAGATTATCCAATCAGCTCCGGCAAAAGTCAACACACTTATTGCCAGTGGCGATGTGCTGATCTTAAATAACCAGCCCCTCGCACCACTACCTGAAGCTGATGTGATTTGTTATGGTCTATGGTCGCGCCCCGAGTTGGCATCAAGGCATGGCGTATTTGTATGCAAAAAAAATAATCCGGAACGTTTAAGCTCGATGTTGCAAAAGCCATCGGTTCGTGAACTTCAGGAACTGGGGCAAAGCCACCTTTGTTTGATGGATATTGGCATTTGGCTGTTGAGTGACCGTGCTGTTGAACTGTTGATGAAAAAATCGGGCTACAAAAACGGCCAGTCACCCAACACACCCCCATTTTACGATCTGTATTCGGAATTTGGGCTGGCAATGGGTGAAACCCCAACACTGGAGGATAATGAAATTGGCAAACTCAGCGTAGCGGTTATACCACTCGAGGGTGGTGAATTTTATCATTATGGGACTAGTAAAGAACTAATATCATCTACATTAGCAATTCAAAACCGGGTAATTGATCCTCGCTCAATACTACATAAAGACCGGAAGCCACATCCCAGCATGTTTATCCAAAATGCTCATTCGGAAATCCACCTAAGTGGACAAATGGAAAATCTATGGATTGAAAACAGCCACATCAGTCAAGGGTGGAAGCTCTCCAGCAACCATATTGTAACCGGAATTCCGGAGAACGACTGGAGTCTAAATCTATCTTCAGGAGTTTGTCTTGATATTGTTCCGATCGGTAAAACTGAATACTGTGTTCGTCCTTATCATATCAACGACCAGTTTAAAGGTGCTCTTGGAGATGATTCGACCAACTGGTTGGAAAAACCATTTAAACACTGGTTGCAAGAACGAGGATTGAGCTTTGAATCTGCAAAGCTGGATCCGGATAACGACATACAGGACTCTCCTATTTTCCCAATTTGCACAAAAGAAGAGTTAAATTCATCATGGATCAACTGGTTGCTTGATTCAACAACAAATGAAACTTTCACCACACTCTGGGCTAACAAAAAAAGACTTTCAGCCAACCAACTATCTGAAAAAGCTAATCTTTCGCGACTTTTTGAACAACGAAAATCATTCCGGTTAAAAAACTGGCCGGCTATCCGCAATAACTTTAAGCACAGCATATTTTTCCAACTCAATCTGGATCAGGCAGCGAAGGAATTTGCAGAACAAGAGTTGCCTGTTCAACCATTGGATAACCAGCTGGTAGATCCTCAGGTTCGTTTGGCCGAAAAAATGTTTCAGGCAAGAGTATTGCAATACCAAGGGCAAGACTTTAGTCATACCGAAGAGGAAGCTTTTAGCATTCTTCGTGAAACCATTCTGAAAGCGGTGAGTCGGCAAACGACCATTCCTCAACTCAACATCCATCAAGATCAGATTGTATGGGGAAGAAGCCCTGCCCGAATCGATCTGGCTGGTGGTTGGACCGATACACCCCCCTATTGCTTGTTTCAAGGTGGGAAAGTAGTCAATATGGCAATCAACCTGAATGGGCAACCTCCTTTGCAGTGCTATATCCGACCAACAGACGAATACCAAATAGTCATTCGGTCAATTGACCTTGGCAAGCGGGAGTCCATTACCAATTACAATGAACTGGCCAACTATAACCAAATTGGTTCAGCTTTCTCAATCCCCAAGGCAGCACTTTGTCTGGCCGGCTTTCATCCCGACTTTACGCCGCAACATTTCAAGTCGCTGAAAGAGCAACTCAAAGCATTCGGCAGTGGAATTGAAATTACCATGCTGGCAGCCATTCCCAAGGGATCCGGATTAGGAACAAGCTCCGCACTGGCAGCCACCGTACTAGGTACCTTATCTGATTTCTGCGGATTAAACTGGAGCCATACCCAAATCAGCATGAACACGCTCATATTGGAGCAACTATTAACCACTGGGGGCGGTTGGCAAGATCAGTTTGGAGCCATTTTACCGGGGGTCAAACTCCTGGAAACAAATGCCGGATTTAACCAAGAGCCAGCCGTAAGGTGGGCACCCGATTACCTGTTCACCAAGCCGGAATTTCATTCCTGCATGCTTCTCTATTATACGGGAATCACCCGGACTGCGAAAAACATACTGGCAGAAATCGTTCGTGGTATGTTTTTGAATGGAACACAACATCTGGATATTCTGGAAGATATGAAACAACATGCTGTGCACACATTCAATACCCTTCAAAAAAATGATTATAACGAACTGGCAGCTTGCATTGCTAAAACCTGGCAACAAAAACAACGAATTGACCATGGTACCAACCCGCCGGCAATACAACAACTCATTCATTTAATTGAAGACTTGACTGCCGCGTATAAACTACCCGGAGCTGGTGGTGGTGGCTATCTGTTTATTTTAGCGAAAGATCCGCAGGCAGCCCTAAAAATAAAAAAGCGGCTGAGTGAAAATCCACCAAACCTGAACGCCCGCTTTGTTGATCTGGAGCTGTCAACAACAGGCTTTCAACTCACACGATCCTAAAGAATAATCTTAAAACTGGCTATATCCGTGGCAGAACGACAGGGTATTCTATCAGAGTTTAAGCTAAATACCATTTAAGAATGATAAAATGAGGTTGCATTCATAGCTCGAATGCTTATAACCGCTTGAAGATTGACCACATAAAAATGAGTCAAGCCGTTTTTAATGAAAAATAAAAGCTTAAATTCACAAACATATTAGGGACCTAAAAAGAGAGGTAAATTAAATAATGAAAACACGAAACAATAAAGTAGAAATAAAACTAATTTCTCCAAAAGCGGAAGAAGCGCTTAACAAGTTAGTTGATAAGGGGTATATTGAATTTATTGGTTTCAAAAAAGCTCCAACATATGTGGCTCTGAAACCTTCAGATGATAAACCCAAAGTTCCGCTGAACTTTGCAAAATCGTCGAATCAAGAAATTTTAAAAAGGATGAATCTGAAGCAATATGGCAGTAACACACTGGCAGAAGCTCGAAAAATCATTGATTCGACCCGCAAAAACAATTCAGGGAAACAAGATTAATCCAATTGTTTTTCACGAAACCAAAGAGCGCCGACCTAGAAATTTCTAGGTCGGCGCTCTTTGGTTATTGATGTTATTTGTTTTCTCTTAATCTGCAACAAGGGTTGTTCCACCTTTCTCTAGCCCTTCAATATTGGTAATCCGAATTTGACCCACTCCTTTCCGAATCGCATTGAAACTATTATCCAACTTAGGAATCATTCCCGCATGAATGGCTCCAGAAACCTGAAGAGCTTTAAATCCGGAATGAGTCAGCGATTTAATGACCGAATCATCATTCTCGGCATCTTCCAACACACCCGGTTTTTCGAAGCAAAAAACCAACTCAACATCAAAATACTGACTAAATCCGATTGCTGCTTCTGCTGCAATGGTGTCGGCATTGGTGTTCAATAGCTGACCTTTTTTATCATGAGTCAGCGGTGCCAAAACCGGAACCACCTTCTTTTCAACCAGCAGCTTCAGCTCATCAACATGCACCGAAACCACATCGCCTACAAAACCGTAATCAATATCCTTCACTGGCCGTTTTACCGCTTGCATATAATTCAGGTCGGTGCCCGTTAAGCCAATGGCGTTAATTCCGTTAGCCTGCAATTGAGCAACAATATTTTTATTGACTAAGCCACCATACACCATGGTTACCACCTCAAGCATGTTACTATCGGTAATGCGGCGGCCATCCACCATCTTGGTTTCAATGCTCATTCGTTGGGCCATAGCTGTTGCCGATCTACCTCCTCCATGCACTAGTACTTTGAGCCCTTCAAGCTTCGAAAAATGATCCAGCAATTCTTGAAGCGACTCGTTTTCCTCAACAACCTTACCGCCAACTTTAACTATCGTAAGTTTTTCCATCTCTTTTATACTTATTTGTCAGGCTGAACTTGCTTAGCATCTATAGCAAAGAAATGCTGCAACAAGTTCAGGATGACGATCTATCGGGGAACTACTTCATCTGATCCAGCATCATCTTCAATACAGCCTGTGCTGAGAACAGCCGGTTTTCAGCTTCAGGGACAACAATTGAATTGGCACTGTCGATAACAGAATCAGTAACAATCATATTTCGTCGTACTGGCAGACAATGCATAAATTTGGCCTCGTTGGTCACTGCCATTTGTCGGTCCGATACGGTCCAGTTGCGGTCTTGTGATAATACTTTTCCGTAATCGCTATAAGCAGCCCAGCTTTTGGCATAAATAAAGTCAGCACCTTCAAACGCTTTCATCTGATCATACTCCGGTTTTAAATCACCCATGAATTCAGGTGCCAGCTCATAACCTTCGGGATGAGTAACGACCAGCTCATAGTCTGTTTCACGCATCCACTCAACAAATGAGTTGGGTACAGCCTGTGGCAAAGCACGAGGATGTGGAGCCCAAGTCATCACCACTTTGGGACGTTCCTTAGTTTTATGTTCCTCAATGGTCAGGTGATCAGCAAACGACTGTAAAGGGTGACGGGTAGCCGCTTCCATACTAACAACAGGCACTCCGGCATAATCGATAAACTGCTGGATGATCTTTTCCTGATAATCATCTTCGCGATTCTCAAATTTAGCAAAGGCTCGCACTCCAATAATATCACAATACTTTCCAATAACCGGCACGGCTTCCCGAATATGCTCCGGCTTATCGCTATCCATAATTACACCAAGCTCGGTCTCCAGTTTCCAACCTCCTTCATTAATGTCAAACACTATGACATTCATCCCCAGGTTTAAACCAGCCTTTTGTGTACTCAGGCGAGTTCTTAAACTCGAATTGAAGAAAACCAACAAGAGGGTTTTATTCTTTCCTAAATCCTGAAATTGATAAGGATCTTCTTTTAGCTCCAAAGCCAATTTTATCGCTTCGTCTAAATTATCTAAATCGTGTACTGTTGTAAAGTGCTTCATATTGTATGGATTTCGAGTTGTAAGTTTAAAGTTTCTGGTTATTTCATTGCGAACTAGTTTCTATTATACAACCACCTCAATGCTATTATGGCCTAACCTGACCATCTCCTTCAATGATGTACTTGTAGCTGGTTAGCTCTTCCAGTGCCATTGGTCCGCGAGCATGCAGCTTTTGGGTTGAAATTCCAATTTCCGCTCCCAAACCAAACTGAGCACCATCGGTAAATGCCGTTGAAACATTGCAATAAACCGAAGAAGCATCCACCATCTTACGAAACAAATCCAGGCATTCGTCATTCTCTGAGATAATGGCTTCGCTATGTTTTGAGCTATAGGCTGCAATATGATCTAAAGCTTCAAAAAACGTTGGAACAGTTTTTACCGACATTTCATAGCCCAAAAACTCCGTTCCAAAAGACTCCTTGTTTGCTTTCTTCAATAAATTGGCCGGATAGTTGCCTTCCAACATCGCATACGACTGCTCATCGGCATGAATGACAACATCACTCTTAGGAAGATCGGCGCAGAGCTGTGCTAAATCGCTCAACCGCTTTTCGTGAAGCACCAAACAATCCAGCGCATTACAAACACTTGGGCGGCGTGTTTTGGCATTCTCAACGATCGCTTGTCCTTTTTCGGCATCACCATATTCATCAAAATAAGTATGGCAAATTCCGGCTCCGGTTTCAATTACCGGAATGGTAGCATTCTCGCGCACAAAATTGATCAGCCCCTGAGAACCACGTGGTATAATTAAATCAACATATCCCCGGGCATTCAAGATTTCGGCTGTTGCTGCCCGATCAGCCGGCAGCAAGGTCAGGATATCCTGATCAACACCATGCTTCTCCAATACCTGATGAATAACTTTTACGATTACTGTATTGGAATCAATGGCATCGCTTCCACCTTTTAACACACAGGCATTACCCGATTTCAGGCAAAGTGAAAACACATCGAACGTCACATTTGGGCGTGCTTCATAGATAATACCAATCACACCAAAAGCTACAGTAACCTTTTTAATGAGCATGCCGTTTGGCCGTGTCGTTTCGCTCAGCACTCTATTTAATGGAGTTGGCAAATTAGCGACATTACGAATATCAGCCGCAATGCTTTCAATCCGTTCCGAAGTCAACTTTAAACGATCAAATTTCGGATCAGCAGGGTCCATCCGGGCTAAATCCTTCTGATTCTCGACCAGAATAGCTTCGGTATGTTCAACTGCAGCATCAGCCAAGTCAAGCAACAGATCATTAATTTTTGCTTCGCTCAACAGGGCTAAGCTCCTGCTGGCTTTCAAAGTCAATTCCAATTGTTCTTTTACCTTCATGGTTTCTCTCTTGTTAATTAGATAAAAGTCCCCTTCCCTGGGGGAGGAAGGGGACAGACTCAGAATGTTTTGATTTTGTTGAAGTCAACAAAAGGGGGTTGATGTAGAAAAGGGTATAAATAACGATTCTGAGTCGGTATCTTAATATTTTATTCTTCACTTAAATATAAATAATCGTAATGGACCGCCGGTTTTTGTCGGGGAGACTGGCCTTCAACTTTCACTTTTTCAGCTGAATATTGCGACTTTCCCCAGCCTACCAGCTGTCCTTTTTCATCAATAATTTTTACAATATCGCCGCGCTTAAACATCCCTTTAACTTCTATTACACCAATGGGCAATAAGCTGGTTGCCTTTGACGAGAATAGTGCTTCCTTGGCTCCCTGATTAATGACCAACTCACCTTTGGCAAAGCTATCAGAATAGGCGATCCACTTCTTCACATTGGATGACTTCCGACCATCATGATCAAAATAGGTATGTTTCACCTCTTTATCTTTGCTCAGAATATCAGTAATGATAAAATCACGCAAACCATTGGCAATGTGAACAGCAATACCCTCTTTAGCAGCTTTACGTGCTATTGAGCTTTTTGTTAACATGCCTCCCCTACCAAATCCTGATTTTTGAGTCGAAATATTTTTCATCCAATCCCGCTCATTCAAACCTATTTTTTCAATGATCTTAGAATCGGTGGATTTCGGATCTCCATCATAAATTCCATCAATATTGCTAAGAATAATCAGGGCGTCCGAGTTTTGCATCGACGCAATCAAGCCGGACAACTCATCATTATCGGTAAACATCAGCTCACTAACCGAAATCGTATCATTTTCATTCACAATCGGTACCACCCCATTATCGAGCAAGGTGGTGAAGCAGTTTTTCATATTCAGATAATGATTCCGATCACTAAAATTATCTTTCGTGGTCAGCACCTGTGCACAGGTAATGTCATGCTTATTGAAAAAATCAGCATAATAATTGATCATTTTCACCTGACCAACAGCCGACCACAACTGCCTCGAAGAAACGGTGTCCAGCTTCTTCGTTAATTTCACCTCCCGGCGCCCGGCTGCTACCGCACCCGACGAGACCAAAATTACTTCAACACCCTTTTTGTATAGGGTTGCAATTTGGTCTACCAAATGCTCCATGCGGGCAACATTCAATGTTCCATCAGACTTTGTTAGAACGTTACTACCTACCTTTATGGTAATTTTTTTATAGTTGTAACTCATTCCTATCCGGTTCTATCCGCGATCAATTTTTTTAAACGATGCGATAAGCCCCTGAATAACCGAAGAGCTAAATCCTTTGTGTTCCATTTCGTTAATTCCGGTAATGGTCACTCCCCGTGGAGTCGTCACTTTATCAATCTCACGTTCGGGATGATGACCGGTATCCATAATCAACTCAACGGCTCCTTTTACCGTTTGCGCTGTAATAAACTGTGCCATTTCTGCACCAAATCCCATCTCCACACCACCTTGCATCGCTGCACGTACATAACGTAAAGCGAAAGCTGTTCCGCATGAAGCTAACACAGTTGCCGCAGCCATTAGTTCTTCTGTTATCACCACCGTTTGTCCTAATTGATCAAACAATTCCTTTACAGCTCCCAAACTCTCTTTTGTATTGCCATTTCCTGAAATACAGGTCATCGATTCCTGTAAGGAAATTGCGGTGTTCGGCATTACCCGAAAGATTTGCGAATCTTTGCCAACTAGTTCTTCCAGATCAGCCAGACTCACTCCCGCTGCAATAGAAACGAGCAATTTATCCAAGGTTAATGCCGGCTTAATTCCATTAATCACCTTTTCAATGTGATACGGTTTTACCGCAAGAACAACCATGTCAGCCGCTTTCACAGCTTCGAGATTGTCCACATACGTGTTAACGCCCTTGGGTTTAAAACCTTCCAGAACCGACTCTCGTGGATCAGTTATTGAAATTGATGAGGCCTCAATGTATCCCGACTTCAACAAGCCGTTAACGATGGCACCGCCCATATTTCCTGCTCCGATGATAGCAACTTTTCCAACTTTCATTTTTTGTATCTTTTAGTTTGAATGAACAGCTAATTCATTCAATACTTTTGCAAATTTTTCTAAAAAGTAATCCGCCTGTTTCATTGTTAAATTCAACGGAGGAAGTAACCGAATAATACGTGCTCCCGAAACTCCCGTAAATATCTTTTCTTCGAACAGTAATTTTTGGCGAATAGGCTTTATTTCTGCTTCAAATTCCATCCCAATCATCAAGCCTTTTCCGCGTACTTCTTTAATTTCTTCAAATTGAGCCAATTTTTCAATCAGATAGGCACCAACTTTCGCGGCATTTTCAACCAATTGTTCCTGTTTCATGATTTCTAAAACGGCGTTGCCGGCAGCACAAGCCAAATAATTGCCTCCAAAGGTAGTTCCTAACATTCCATACCAGGGCTTATATTCAGGGCTAATCAACACTCCCCCAATTGGAAATCCATTTCCCATTCCCTTAGCCAGGGTAATAATATCCGGATGAACATCAGTATATTGAAATGCAAAAAACTTTCCACTTCGTCCATAACCTGATTGAATTTCATCCAAAATAAGCAATGACCCAAATTGACTGCAAAGGTCGGACAATTTTTGAATAAAATCAGGGTCAGGCACATGGATACCTCCAATCCCCTGGATTCCTTCAACAATAACAGCCGCTACATCTTTCGCTTGTAAGTGTTGCTTAACTTGTTCGATATCGTTTAGCGGCAAAATCACCGCATTTTTATTCTCATTAATCGGTGCAATAATCTTTGGATTATCGGTTACCGAAACCACCGCCGAAGTACGTCCATGAAAGCCCTTTTTAAAGCTAATCACTTTTTTGCGTTCGGTTACAAATGAAGCAAGTTTCAGTGCATTCTCATTGGCCTCTGCTCCGGAGTTGCATAAAAATAGCTGATAATCGTCAAAACCTGAAAGCTCACCCAACTGATCGGCCAACTGCTTTTGTTGTGGAATTTTTACCGAATTGCTGTAAAAACCAATTTGCTCCAGCTGCTCAGTAATTTTAGAAACATAAACCGGATGACTATGTCCAACAGAAATAACCGCATGTCCCCCATATAAATCGAGGTACTTGTTGCCAGCATCATCCCATACATGACACCCTTCGGCTTTCACTGGAGTAATATCAAATAATGGATATACATCGAATAAATTCATAATAAGCGTATTTTAAAATGCAACCGGTTTTAAATTCAATCCTGCCTTTTCATCGAGACCAAACATCAGATTCATATTCTGAACAGCTTGCCCGGATGCGCCTTTCAATAAGTTATCGGTAACACTCAATATCAGCAATTTGCTACCATGTTTTTCAATATGAAGCACGGCCTTGTTGGTATTAACCACTTGCTTCACATCCGGATTCTCATGAGTCACAAATACAAACGGATGATCGACATAAAAGTCTTCGTATAATTTTACAGCTTCTTCAACTGTTCCTTTATAGTCAGTGTAAACAGAAGCAAAAATACCTCTTGTATGATTTCCGCGAACCGGTACAAAATTGATATCAAAATCAAATGATTCCTGTAACTGCTTAAAACTTTGGCCAATTTCGCCCAAATGCTGATGCTGAAATGCTTTATAAACCGAGATATTACTGTTTCGCCAGCTAAAATGCGAGGTGCGGCTTGGTGCCTGCCCAGCCCCGGTAGATCCGGTAATGGCAGTCACATGCACTTCATCTTCCAATAATCCGGCAGCAGCCAAAGGTAAAACGGCCAACTGAATCCCCGTTGCGAAACAGCCGGGATTAGCAATTCGTTTCGATGAACGAATTGCCTCCCGATTGATTTCAGGTAATCCATAAATAAAGTCATTTCCTTCAGCCTTTAACCGGTAGTCATGACTCAAATCGATAATTCGAATTGATGCTGGTATTGAATTATTTTCTATGAATTCTTTTGATTTTCCGTGTCCCATACACAGGAAGATAACGTCAGCTTTGCCAAAGTCAGGTTCTGCAATAAACGTTAAACTTGACTCCCCGATCAAATCGCAATGTACTTGTTCGATTGGGTTTCCTGCATTGCTGTTACTTTGAACAAAAGTGATTTCTGCTTCTGGATGGTTCAACAAAATTCGGATCAGCTCACCGGCTGTATATCCTGCTCCTCCTATTATTCCTACTTGAATCATATGTTCTACTCCGAATTAAAATTTCTTATTCACTGAGTTGTATATTTTCAGCGATGTACCTAATATCTTCGTAAAGCCTTTCACATCTTGACTGGTCCAGGCTTTATTCATTTCGCCATATTCTCCAAAGTCGGATTTCATCAAATCATATTCTGATTCAACGCCCACTAACACAAATTGGTATGGTTTCAGCTTAATGATCACCTTACCGGTTACTGTTTGCTGCGTATTTTCGAGAAATTTCTCAATGTCGCGCATCACCGGATCAAGGTAAAGCGACTCGTGTAAAAACATACCATACCAATTGGACAGCTGTTCTTTCCAATACATTTGCCATTTCGTTAGTGTATGTTTTTCGAGCATTTGGTGTGCCTTAATGATCAACATCGGTGCCGCAGCCTCAAAGCCAACGCGCCCTTTGATCCCGATAATCGTGTCTCCAATATGCATGTCACGACCAATCGCATATGGCCCGGCAATAGCCTCCAAGGCGCGAATGGCATCTACTGTATTGTAATATTTTTTGCCGTCAACACCCTTTAATTCACCTTCAACAAAATCAAGTGTGATCTCTTTTTCTTCTTTTTCTTTTAATTGTGACGGGTACGCATCTTCCGGCAGCGTTTGTTCCGAAGTCAGTGTTTCTTTTCCGCCAATACTTGTTCCCCAAAGCCCTTTGTTGATCGAGTAGGCCATTTTTGACCAGTCGGCTTCAACTCCATGTTCTTTCAGGTAATTGATCTCGGCTTCGCGCGTTAATTGCAAGTCGCGCGTTGGGGTCAATATTTCAATATCGGGAGCCAATACTTCAAAGGTCAGGTCGAAACGTACCTGGTCGTTACCCGCTCCCGTGCTGCCGTGGGCTACATATTTCGCCCCAATTTTTTTTGCATATTCAATAATGGCAATGGCTTGAAAAACACGCTCCGAACTCACTGAAATGGGATAGGTATTGTTCCGCAGCACATTGCCATATACCATATAACGAATACATTTGCTATAATAAGTATCGGTAACATCCAGCGTCACGTGCTTTGCTGATCCCAACTCATAAGCCTTCTTTTCAATATCTTTCAGTTCTTCGGAGCCAAAACCACCGGTATTAGCAATTGCTGTGTAGACTTCTAAGTTTTTTTCCACTGACAAATACTTCGCACAAAAGGAAGTATCCAAACCACCACTGTATGCTAATACTACTTTTTCTTTCATCTCAATATATTTTTTTAAAGAAGTGATGACACCAAATCGGCATTTCTACTGAAAACTTACAACTTTACTAACCTTATTTTCCATCGACTGGTTACAATCTACGGAGTTATCATTTAAAGATAATTAATCCTAAAATGACTGCTGAGACAGTGCCATCACTAATATTTTGTTTTATTCTTTTAAACATGCTAATACCAGAGTCTTTTCCGTTGGAGTTTGAATTTGATTTTGACTTTAACTTGCCTATCATCTCCATTAAAGAGCTCCTCTTGGGTTTCTCTTCTTTCTGTGCCTTATCTTTCTCTGGTTTCTTTTCCCAAGCCGGATCGAACAACATGCCTGTACACAAACACTTTGAACGACCTGTCCGGGTTAAAATATCATAGTTCACGCAACTCTGACATCCTTTCCAGAAACTCTCGTCTGTCGTCAACTCCGAAAAAGTTACCGGACGATACCCCAATTCATGGTTAATCTTCATTACCGCAAGACCTGTTGTCAATCCAAATATTTTAGCATTAGGAAATTTCGTGCGCGATAATTCAAACGCCTTCTTTTTGATTTCCCTTGCCAATCCAATTCCACGGTAATCATTCACCACAATCAGCCCTGAGTTGGCTACAAATCGATTGTGTCCCCAAGACTCAATGTAGCAAAATCCGGCAAACAGCTCTCCCTCTAAAGCAATAATTGCTTTACCTTCCATAATCTTATTTGTAATATATTCGTCTGAACGACGAGCAATACCGGTTCCCCGCTCTTTCGAAGCCAGATCAATACTATCATTAATCCGGGAAACATATGGCAAGTGAGCAACATTAGCTGCTGAAACTATAATATTTTTAATGTCTTTCATTTAGTCAATTTCCATCCACTATCCTAACTTGTCTTCCAGCTTTGGCATCACCAGTATCAAACTATTAATTAAATCGCTTGATGTCACTCCTTCTCTCATCACCAACAAAATCGTGTCATCTCCAGCAATGGTTCCTATAATCTCATACGGATCGGCATTGTCTAAAACCGCAGCCAAACTACTGGCATATCCGGGGCGGGTTCTTAAAACGGCCAGATTTCCGGAAAATCGTAAATCCCGAAATCCATCCACCAAAAAATTCACCCGTGTATTTTCATGTTGTGGCTCCACGCTCACCCCTTCAGGAATAACATAAACATATCCCCTTTGGGAATTTGAAACTTTTGCCACTTTCAAAATTTTCAAATCGCGTGACAAGGTGGCTTGTGTCAAATCAAAGTCTTCTTCTTTTAATTTTCCAAGCAACTCTTCCTGACTACTAATTTCATTGGTTGTAATGATTTTTTTTATAGCCAATTGCCTTTTCGTACGATTTTTCATTTTGTATATATATCCAATACCTTTGCAAAAATATGCATTTTTTATAAAATACAAATTCTAATTCCAGAATTATTTCTATTTTTGTACCCGGATTGTTCAAAGAGGAGACATTTAACCGAAATGAACGTTCTCGAAGTATTAAAATATGACGGTGAAGAATAGATATTTTATAAACGAAATAAGCACAATGCGTTTGCCCTACTTTTGGTAGTCAGACGCATTTTTTTTAATCAATAAGCGATTATTATAATGACACAGGCAAAGAAAGTCAGTTTGGTTTTAGAGAATGGGACCAGGTTTGAAGGAAAATCTTTCGGATACGATCAATCGATAGCAGGAGAAGTGGTTTTTTACACTGCTATGACCGGTTATCCTGAAAGTTTAACAGATCCTTCATATACCGGTCAAATTTTAGTTTCTACTTATCCGATGATTGGAAATTATGGCGTTCCAAAGAATATGCGAAACAATGGAATCCATGCACACTATGAATCACACAAAGTGCATATCAGTGGATTAATCATTTCAGATTACTCTTCAGAATATAGTCACTGGAATGCCGAGAAAAGCTTGGGCGACTGGTTGAAAGAATCGAAGGTTCCTGGACTTTACGGTATTGACACACGTGCTTTAACAAAAATTTTACGTGTGAAAGGCTCCATGTTAGGAAAAATTGAGTTCGAAGACGAACCGATTGACTTTTACGATCCGAATAAAGAAAACCTGGTTGCTGTTGCCAGTACAAAAACAAAGGAAGTCTACGGAAACGGGGAATACAAAGTCGTACTGATCGACTGTGGTGTAAAAAACAACATCATCCGCTGTTTGCTCGAACGAAATACCACCGTCATTCGAGTGCCTTGGGATTACGACCTGTCAGATGAAGAATTCGATGGCGTATTCATTTCCAATGGACCCGGTGATCCTGCCCGTTGCGACGAAACGGTTAAAAACATAAAAAAGGTGATGGACGACGAAAAGCCCATTATGGGAATTTGCCTGGGGAATCAACTTCTTGCTCGTGCTGCAGGAGCCGAAACCTATAAATTGAAATTCGGACACCGCAGCCATAATCAACCGGTTTTATTAAATGGTACTGATCGTTGTTTTATTACATCGCAAAATCACGGGTACGTCATTGACCCTAAAACACTTTCTGCTGACTGGGAGGTGCTTTTTACGAATGTAAACGACAACACCAACGAAGGGATCAAGCACAAAACCAAACCTTTCTTCTCAACCCAATTTCATCCTGAAGCTTCGAGCGGACCGGTTGATACAGAGTATTTGTTTGATGAGTTTATCCAGAATATTGTTGAATTTAAGCAGAAAGCCTAATTAAATAACACAGCTTAAGATGAGTAACCAGATAAATAAAAGAATAAGAAAAGCAATCGTTCTTGGGTCAGGAGCATTGAAAATAGGTGAAGCCGGCGAGTTTGACTATTCCGGGTCACAAGCACTGAAAGCCCTAAAAGAAGAAGGTGTTGAAACGGTATTGATCAACCCGAATATTGCGACCATTCAAACCTCTCAGGAAATTGCTGACAAAATATACTTTTTACCTGTGACGGCTTTCTTTGTTGAGCAGGTAATTAAGAAAGAAAATCCTGATGGTATACTTCTGGCCTTTGGTGGTCAAACTGCACTAAACTGTGGTGTTGATCTATTTCGGAATGGAATTCTTGAAAAATACAACCTGGAAGTTGTTGGAACTCCGGTTCAATCGATTATTGATACGGAAGACCGCCAGATTTTTGCGGGCAAGCTTGGTGAGATTGAAGTAAAAACGCCACGAAGCTTGGCTTGCGTCAATATGAATGAAACCATGGAAGCCGCCAGAAAATTGGGTTATCCAATCATTATTCGGGCTGCCTATACGCTTGGAGGACTTGGCAGTGGTTTTTGCAAAAATGATCAAGAGCTGAAGGAACTCGCATCAAGCGCATTTTCTTACTCTCCACAAATTCTGGTTGAAGAGTCATTAAAAGGATGGAAAGAAGTAGAATATGAGGTTGTTCGCGACCAATACGACAACTGTATTACCGTTTGTAACATGGAAAACTTTGACCCTCTGGGAATTCACACCGGGGAAAGTATTGTTGTTGCTCCATCACAAACCTTATCCAATCGCGAATATCATAAGCTCCGTGCAATCTCCATCAAAATTATTCGCCACATCGGCGTCATTGGAGAATGTAATGTTCAGTTCGCACTTGATCCGTTCTCCGAAGATTACCGCGTAATTGAAGTCAATGCCCGCTTGTCTCGTTCATCAGCATTAGCATCGAAAGCCACCGGATATCCACTGGCATTTGTTGCAGCAAAATTAGGACTGGGTTACGGCTTGCACGAACTAAGCAACTCCGTTACCAAAGTTACAACCGCCTGCTTTGAACCTGCACTGGACTATGTGGTTTGTAAAATACCGCGTTGGGATTTGACCAAGTTTAGTGGTGTTTCAAAACAAATCGGTAGCTCCATGAAATCGGTTGGCGAGATCATGGCTATTGGACGAAGCTTTGAGGAAGCTGTTCAGAAAGGAATTCGGATGGTTGGAATCGGCATGCATGGGTTTGTTGCGAACAACGAAGAAATTACAATAGAAGCAATTGACGAAGAACTGACACGTCCGACCGACCGCCGTATATTCGCGATCGCAGCTGCGTTTGCAAAAGGATACTCGATTGAAGATATCTACCAGAAGACGAAAATTGACCGTTGGTTTTTACAAAAACTGTATAAAATACACCTGTTAAAAGAAGAACTCAAAGAACCAAAAAGCTTAAAAGAGCTAAGCGACGAATTGTTGCTTTCAGCTAAGAAAGCAGGTTTTTCAGATTTTCAAATAGCTCGTTTGGTTTTAGAAGCTCCAAACAGCGAAATGAATGCCAAATTGGTGGAAGTTCGCGAACACCGGAAAGCAAAAAACATCAAACCGGTTGTCAAACAAATTGATACACTAGCCGGTGAATATCCTGCACAAACCAACTACCTGTACATGACATATAATGGAACCGAGCACGACATCGAGTTCCCAAAAGATAATAAATCGGTCATTGTGCTTGGCTCCGGAGCCTACCGTATTGGTAGTTCCGTTGAGTTCGACTGGTGTTCAGTAAATGCCATTAACACCATTCGCAAAGAAGGTTATCGTTCGATCATGATCAACTACAATCCGGAAACAGTAAGTACGGATTATGACACCTGCGACCGCTTGTTTTTTGACGAGTTGACCTTCGAACGTGTGATGGATGTGATCGACCTGGAAAACCCGAAAGGAGTTATTCTTTCGGTAGGCGGACAAATACCAAACAACCTTGCAATGAAACTCGCTGGTCAGAGTGTTCCAATTCTGGGTACTTCGGCACAAAAAATTGACAATGCGGAGGATCGTAAAAAGTTCAGTTCGCTGTTGGATGAGCTAGGTATTGACCAGCCAAGATGGAACGAACTAACAAGCATTGACGATATTTACAAATTTGTTGAAGAAGTCGGTTATCCGCTACTCATTCGTCCTTCATATGTGCTTTCAGGAGCTGCAATGAATGTTGTTTCAAACGAGGAACAACTGGAGCATTTCTTACAATTAGCTGCTGACGTTTCAAAAGAGCATCCCGTCGTTGTTTCCGAATTTATTGAACTGGCTAAGGAAATTGAAATTGACGCTGTTGCAGATAAAGGAGAAATGGTAGCTTATGCTATTTCGGAGCACGTGGAGTTTGCCGGAGTTCACTCTGGAGATGCAACCATCGTTTTCCCTCCACAGAAATTGTATGTGGAAACCATTCGCCGCATCAAGAAGATTTCAAGGGAGATTGCGAAAGCGCTTGAAATCTCAGGACCTTTTAACATGCAATTTCTGGCAAAAGACAACGACATTAAAGTGATCGAATGTAACCTTCGTGCTTCACGGAGTTTTCCTTTTGTTTCGAAAGTTATGAAGTTTAACCTGATTGAACTTGCAACACAAGTCATGCTGGGAGTTCCATATCAGACACCAGACAAATCATTATTTGAACTTGATTACGTTGGGGTGAAAGCGCCACAATTCTCATTTGCCCGCTTACTGAATGCCGATCCTGTGCTGGGAGTTGACATGTCGTCGACCGGAGAGGTTGCCTGCATCGGGGAAAACTTCTACGAAGCCATCCTAAAATCAATGCTTTCGGTTGGATATAGTTTCCCAAAGAAGAACGTCTTGATTTCGTCCGGACCTGCGCGCTCGAAACTGGAGATGCTGAACAGCGCGCGCTTGTTGGTGAAAAAAGGGTACAATGTTTTTGCAACAGAGGGAACACATCGCTTCCTACGTGAAAATAAAGTAGAATCGACCATGCTGCACTGGCCGGACGAAGAGGATCAACACCCGAATACCGTTGAATATCTTCGTGAAAAGAGAATTGACCTTGTCGTTAATATTCCGAAGAATTACTCGAAGCGAGAACTGAGCAACGGCTACAAAATACGTCGTAATTCTATCGATTACAACGTACCACTAATTACCAATGCTCGCGTGGCGAGTGCATTTATTCATGCCTTCTGCAATCAAACACTAGAAGACATCACCATCAAACATTGGGGTGAATACTAAAAAGATTTACAAATCTAGAATATAAAACAAAGCCGGCTCAAAATTTTTGATCCGGCTTTGTTTGTTTTAAAATAGTCTAATTCTATCTCCTAATTGACTAAATTTTGAATACGCTTTAAAGTAAAACACAGCATTTCAAGATAATTTCTGAGATAACAACGGTTTGGGAGCGATGGTGGTCAATTGTTTTCTGCTCGATCCAAATTCACAGAAATCTAAGGAATTAATAGCGTATCATTTTACTGATCGCAATTTCAGTTTAATTAGTCAAGAGCAACTCAATGAAAAAAAATCCCAATCAAAATTAATGACCGGGATTACGATATTGAACACAAATATCCTTAGTCCAATTTATGAATGACCAATCCGGAACGTAACTTTGGTTCGAACCAGGTCGTTTTTGGCGGCATGATGTTTCCACTATCTGCAATGTCAATTAACTGTTGCATTGAAACCGGATAAAGCGCAAAGGCAACTTTCATTTCGCCACGATCCACCCGTCTTTTAAGCTCTTTCAATCCGCGAATCCCACCAACAAAATCAATTCGTTTCGAAGTCCGCAGATCCTGAATATCCAAAATTGGTTCCAACACTTGATTCGACAAAATCGTTACATCGAGCACTCCGATTGGATCATTGTCATCATAAGTTCCTTCTTTAGCTATAAGCTTATACCAATCGCCGGCAAGATACATACTCATTTCGTGCAGCTTAGTTGGCTTGTATATTTCCGAACCTATTTTCTCCACTTCAAATCCCGCACTTAACTTGTCAACAAATTGTTCTTCGCTGAGGCCATTTAAGTCTTCAACAACCCGGTTATAGTCAATAATCGCCAGTTGGTCATCAGGAAAATGAACAGCCATAAATAATTGTACGACTCATCACCTGTATGATTTGGATTTTGAGCTTTCTTCTCCAAGCCAATGCGGGCAGCGGCAGCGGTCCGATGATGTCCATCAGCAACGTAAGTCGCAGCTACCTTAGTGGCAAACAACTCCTCAATCTGTTGATTTACACCATTCTCGTTGATCGTCCAAAACTGATGTCCAAAACCATCTTCGGCAACAAAACTATAATCCGGCTCTTTATTTTTCACAATCGAAGCCACAATTTTGTCAATTTCAGGTACAGCTTTGTATGAGAAAAATACCGGTTCAATATTCGCATTTAAATAACGTGTCAAAATCATGCGATCTTCCTCTTTGTCCGGTCGGGTGAGCTCATGTTTCTTAATCACTCCATCATGATAGTCCTTGCAAGCAGCAGCACCAACAATGCCATATTGTGTGCGCCCGTCCATGGTTTGCGCATAAATATAGTACTTGTCGCTCTCATCTTGTTTCAGCCAACCTTTATTCTGAAATTTCTTAAAATTTTCAATCGACTTATTGTATACCTCTTCCGAGTGAACATCGGTTCCTTCTGGGCAGTCAATTTCGGCACGGGTGATATGCAACAGCGAGTTCTCCTTGCCCTCTGCCATACGTGTTGCCTCTACCGAGTTCATCACATCATAAGGCAAACACGCTAAATCTTCAGCAATATCATGAGGTGGTCTTAGTCCTTTAAAACGGTTTTATCGTAGCCATTTTTTCAAATTTTCAAGTTTACTTTGACAGAATATCAAATTGTAACGAAAATACAATTGATATTTCAAATACACACAAAATGAGTGTAAAAGTCTATTTTTTATTCCGGTTTTGAAATAGTTGTTGCTACTTGTTGACCTGAAAGGTCCGATCACTGTTTTCGAAAAACCCAACGATTTGCTCCGCAGCTGCAACTCCGGCATTTATATTTGCTTCTGATGTTTGTGCACCAATCTTTTTAGGGCTGAAAAAATATCGACCACTGAATTCACTTTGAAAATGATCTATACAATCCGGAGCAATATCCGATAAGTATTTCACATCTTTTCGTTCAGTCATAAATTCACAAAGATCGTCCTCATGAATTACTTCTTTACGAGCCGTATTAACGATTAAGGCATTTTTCTTGAGATGCTTTAAAACTGGCATGCTTACCGACTTGATATGTTCACCGCGGGCTGGCACGTGAATCGAAATGACATCAGAAACCGCATAAAGCTCTTCAAGCGATTTGGTAACCTCCAATCCTTCGGAAGAGGCCTGAGCCTTACTAAATCGGGTAAAGACCTTTACATCCATGCCAAACCCACGGGCAATCCTGTGTACATTGCGGGCAACATATCCATAACCATGCAGACCAAGGGTTCGTCCGCGTAATTCTCCACCTGAAGTTCCATAGAAAAAATTACGCAAGCCATAAATGGCCAACCCAATCGCTAATTCAGCGACGGCATTGGAATTTTGACCAGGAGTGTTCATCACACAAACATCCTTTTCTTTGGCGTAAGCTGAATCAACATTATCGTAGCCTGCACCTGCCCGAACAATTAACTGAAGCTTTTCAGCAGCATCAAGCACTTCCCGGTCAATTTTATCACTGCGAACAATTAAAGCATGGGTACTTTTGACTGCATCAAGCAAATCTTGTTTTTGCTGATACTTTTCAAGGAGTTGAACTTGGTAGCCCGTCTTCTCGAAAACTTCACTCATTTGAGCAACCGCAGCCGGCGCAAACGGTTTCTCGGTTGCAATTAATACGTTTGTCATTTTATTCAATTTTTAAGGTTAAAATAAAATATCATTGCAAGCCAAATCGAAGTAACTCAGCAGTTACTTTAGCCGTTCCTCATGCTTTAATGACTTCAAAAAAACAAAAGGTGGAAATCAATCCACCTTTCTATATAAAAAGAACTTATTTTACATGTGTTTTTTCGAACTCCTGCATGCAATCGATCAATGCCTGAATGCTCTCTTTTGGCATGGCATTGTAAATTGATGCTCGGAAACCACCAACAGATCGATGACCTTTGATGGCCGACATTCCTTTTGCAGTAGCAAATTCAAGGAAGTCTTTTTCCAATTCCTGGTAACCGTCATTCATAATAAAGCAAACATTCATCAACGAACGATCTTCTTTATTCAATACGGTTCCTTTGAATACCGGATTACGATCAATCTCGTCATAAAGCAATGCTGCTTTTTCTTCATTTACTTTCTCCATGGCCGCAACTCCACCTTTTTCTTTCAACCACTTCAAGGTTTGCAAGGCAGCGTAAATTGGCGTTACAGGAGGTGTATTAAACATGGAACCACCATCAATATGTGTTTGGTAGTTTAACATGGTTGGAATAGGACGATCTACTTTTCCTAAAATGTCGTTTCGAACAATTACAAAAGCTAATCCTGCCGGAGCCAAATTTTTCTGCGCTCCTCCGTAAATAATTCCATATTTTGAAATATCAATTTGACGAGAGAAAATATCAGATGACATATCACAAACAACCGGAATATCCAGGTCAAAGTCTTCACGAATTTGAGTTCCGTAAATGGTGTTGTTCGATGTATAATGGAAATAATCGGCATCAGCCGGAATCTCATATCCTTTTGGAATGTAATTGTAAACGGTATCTTTTGAAGAAGCAACTTCAACAACCTCTCCAAAGAACTTTCCTTCTTTGATTGCTTTTGACGACCACGAACCTGTATTTAGGTAGGCAGCTTTAGTTTTCATCAGGTTGCACGGGACCATGCAGAATTGCAAGGAAGCACCTCCGCCAAGGAATAACACCGAATAATTATCAGGGATATTCAGTAGTTCGCGAAACAACGCTTGTGTTTCTTCCATTACAGCGACAAATTCTTTTCCGCGATGTGATACTTCCATCACAGAAAGACCAGTGCCTGCAAAATCTTTAATGGCTTCAGCAGTTTTCTCAATCGTAAATTGTGGTAAAATTGAAGGTCCAGCTGAAAAATTATGCTTCTTCATGTTGATATAATTTTTTAAGGGTTAAAATTATTTCTATGTAATATGTGTAATTCATTCAAATTAACTGAAAATTACCTTTTTGATCTGTGAGAAATATCAGTCAAATGAAAACAGCCGCAAGTTATAAAACATTAATTTACAACAGGCTGTCTTGGTGATAGAAATCATCAAAAAGTTGACTACTTTTTATTTGTTCCGTTCGTCTTCGAAAGCAAACGGCCATCAGAATAATAAGGGATTAAATCAGTAAAATCCAACTGATGGCAAAACTCAATGCAGTCATCCAGGCCTTTACTGGCCAAACGTCCTTTTTGAGCTGCTTTCAAACTATATTGGTTTAAATCGTTTTTTGCGATCGACCACAAATCAGTAGAAGCCGTTACCGCATCGCAAATGCTATCATAGTTACCCGAAGCCAATAAGCGCTCGGCCAAAGCTCCCGCACAAACCGTATCCTCCAAGCTAAAACGGTCTTTCCACGATGCACAAAAAAGAAGCACCGGCACATCTTGTTCAATCAAATAGCCGGCAAGCGCCGACAGGTTAAGGAACGAACCAATAAGCACCTCTTTGGAGTGACTGGCCATATGAATGCAACGCGTGCCATTTGTAGTTGAATAAACAATGTCTTTATCCTTAACTTTATCTACACTAAAATTGAATGGCGAATTCCCGAAGTCGGCAAAGTCGAGCACGTAACCATCGCGCTCCGAAGCAACCGTGTACCCTTCTTCCTTTTTTTGCCTCGCTTCTTCAACTGTAGCAACCGGAATAATTTGTCGTACTCCATTCGCAAAAGCGGTGCAAATTGTGGAAGTTGCCCGCAGGACATCAATTACCACCACGATATTTTCGTTGTTGGCATGTTTATCGTAAATCGCCGGCGATAAACAAACCTCCAACTGACGTTTTTTCATATTCATAAATGTCGGTAAACTTTCGAGCAACAAAGATAAGCCTCTATTCAGAAATACTTCGATTATTTTGCACGATTTGTGCAATTGTTAAGCTTTTGTAATGACCGTATTCAAATGAATTGTTCTCGATGAGTCATTGAACCTGTTTTCGACCAACCAAGATCTCGTTCGGTTAATAAAAAAGTATGCCCCAAACTATGTATGCAGAACAATGAAACAATAATCCCTCAACGGCTTACGATAAGAAGCCATAAAAAAGCCTGCTGATATCAGCAGGCTTTCCAGATTAGAAAAGTTGTAAGTCAACCCCCTTAAAGAAGACTCACAAAAGGTACTTTAACCACCTTTGCTTTCAATAGTCTATTTCTAATTTTTACATAGATTTCTGTTCCAAATGCGGAATATTCTTTATCCAAATATCCCATTCCAATCCCTTTATCCAACATAGGCGATTGTGTGCCTGAAGTCACTTTACCAATAACATGCCCATCCTTATCAGCCAATTCGTAATCGTGACGAGGAATACCGCGATCAATCATTTCAAATCCTCGTAGCTTACGAGTCACGCCTTCGCTTTTTTGTAACAACAACAAGTCTTTGTCGATGAAATTATTGTTATCATTAAACTTAGTAATCCATCCAAGTCCGGCCTCAATCGGTGACGTTGTATCATCAATATCGTTTCCATAAAGACAAAAGCCCATTTCCAGCCGTAAGGTATCACGAGCTCCTAAACCAATTGGCTTAATGTAAAATTCTTCTCCCGCTTCAAAAATAGCTTTATAAATCTTTTCAGCATGTTCATTTCTGAAATACAACTCAAAACCACCCGAACCGGTGTAGCCTGTTGCTGAAATAATAACGTCGTCAACTCCCGCAAACTGATCGGTAACAAAAGTGTAATATGGTATTTCATTCAGATTTATGTTGGTGAGCTTTTGCAGTGTTGTAGTAGCTTTTGGCCCTTGTATTGCCAATTGACTTATTTCGTCTGACGCATTTTCAAGCTCAGCTCCAACGCTATTTTGCGAAACCACCCATTTCCAATCCTTCTCGATATTCGACGCATTTACAACCAGCATATATTTTTCAGGTTCGTAATAATAAACCAACAAATCGTCGACAATACCGCCTTTGCCATTCGGGAAACACGTGTATTGTGCCTGTCCCACGCTCAACTTAGAAACATCGTTGGTTGTAAGCTTTTGCACTAACTTCCCAGCATTCGGTCCCTTCACCCAAAATTCGCCCATATGCGAAACATCGAAAACACCAACACCTTTTCGTACGGTAAGGTGTTCGTCTTTTATACCACTAAACTCGACAGGCATTTCAAAACCGGCAAAATCGACCATCTTGCCTCCGGCATCTTTATGCAGCTGATTAAAGGAAGTTTTCTTCATCAATTTCAAATTAAGCTAGCAAATGTAATATTTAAAAGAACCTTTTTCCATGAATAATATCAGAATTTTTGAACCATTTTGCAATTTTTTCAATTCTGAAAATATCACTTTTCTCCATAGAATCATCTGTCTGGCTGATTTTGCACACGGGCATCCGTCACAATAAAATAGATCAGGCTCAAAATATCCCTTCCGCTCCGCCGTTGGAATTATAAAAGTTTTTTAACTACTTTTGAATAATTAAATTTATCAACAAACGAATGGCTGAACAAAAGTATACCGACCTAAACTATTTGAAAGAAATTACAGGTGGCGAAGACGAAATTCTAAAAGAGTTTATTAATATGTTTTTCGATCAACTCCCTGAGTTTAGAGATGGATTGCACGAGCATTTGAAAAATAAACGATACAAGGAATTAGGGGAACTAGCACACAAAGCGAAATCGTCGGTTATGACTTTTGGCATGGACGATTTAGGGCACCAACTGAAAGAACTCCAGTTAAAAACTCAGAAGCTTGCCGATATTGATACATACCCAGCCTACGTTCAAGAATTTGATACTGTCATTGCTGAGGCAGAAAAAGAGTTACGGGAAGTTTTGGATTCACTAAAATAGAAAAGGGTACTTATCGTACCCTTTTCCTTGATTATAATTGATTGCTTTTAAAGCATTGCAAGAATTCTCGTATTATCATCCTACATAAATTTTTACGTACTTGTCTCATTTATCTACTTACAAATTTTAATTCATCGTTTTCGAGAACAATTTGAATTGTTTGCTCAAGATTAACATCGCCGGCAAGTATCTTTTTCGACAGCTCATTCAATACATGTTTTTGTAATAGCCGATTAACAGGACGAGCACCATATTGAGGGTCGTATCCAATAGCTGCTAACCAATCAACTGCTTCATCACTAATTTCAATCCTCAAATCCTGATTGCTCATTCGTTTCACAATTCGGTTGAACTGGATTCGAACAATTTGTTTGATATCATCTCGTGACAATGGCGTGAACATGATTGTTTCATCAATCCGATTCAAAAACTCAGGTCGAATCGTTTTTCTCAACAGATTGAAAACGGCCTTCTGTGTTTCTTCATAAACCTCCCCCTTATTACTTGCCTTCATTCGTTCAAAACCTTCCTGTATAATTTGAGATCCAAGGTTTGATGTCATGATAATAATCGTGTTTTTGAAATTGACAACTCGCCCTTTATTATCGGTCAACCGACCATCATCCAGCACTTGCAATAAGACGTTAAACACATCCGGATGTGCTTTTTCAATCTCATCAAACAAGACAACCGAATAAGGTTTCCTGCGAACAGCTTCACTTAACTGTCCACCTTCATCGTACCCAACATATCCAGGAGGCGAACCAATGAGTCGGGTTACCGAAAATTTTTCTTGATATTCCGACATATCAATTCGCGTTATCATGTTCTCATCATCAAACAGATACTCAGCCAATGCCTTAGCCAATTCTGTTTTTCCAATACCTGTTGTTCCCAAAAAGATAAATGAACCAATCGGCCTCTTCTCATCCTGTAGTCCTGCCCTACTGCGGCGCACCGCATCAGCCACTGCATGAATGGCTTCTTTTTGACCAACAATACGATGGTGTAATTCATCCTCCAGGTGAAGTAACTTTTCACGTTCACTTTGCATCATTCTGGAAACAGGAATTCCCGTCCAGCGAGCAACGACATCTGCAATATCTTCAGCATCCACTTCCTCTTTTATTAAAGAATCTCCCTGGACTTCGTGCAATTCTTGCTCCAACCGTATAATTTGTTCTTCAGCTTCTTTGATTTTGCCATACCGAAATTCAGCCACTTTGCCATAATCCCCTGATCGTTCGGCTTGTTCTGCCTCAAACTTAAAGTTTTCTATGTTGGTTTTATTTTGCTGAATTTGATCAATCAATGATTTTTCCATTTCCCATTGTGCACGATACCTCGACTGCTCCTCTTTCAGGTTGGCAATTTCTTCGCCAAGCGAAGCCAGCTTACTTTCATCTTTTTCTCGCTTAATGGCTTCCCGCTCGATCTCCAACTGCATCATACGTCGCTCAATTTCATCCAATTCCTCTGGTACCGAATCCATCTCCAATCGTAACTTGGCGGCAGCCTCGTCCATCAAGTCGATGGCTTTGTCGGGCAAAAAGCGATCAGAAATATATCGCTGAGACAGCTCCACTGCCGCAATAATTGCGTTATCCAAAATGCGAACCTTATGGTGTCCTTCGTAGCGTTCTTTCAATCCACGTAAAATCGATATCGCACTCAAAGCGTCCGGCTCGTTCACCACCACAATCTGAAAACGACGTTCTAATGCTTTATCCTTTTCAAAGTACTTTTGATATTCATTTAATGTGGTAGCTCCAATTGATCGTAGTTCGCCACGGGCTAACGCGGGCTTCAGAATATTGGCAGCATCCATCGCCCCATCTCCCTTTCCTGCACCCACCAATGTGTGAATTTCGTCAATAAATAGAATGATCTCACCATCTGATTTGACCACCTCATTGACCACCGCCTTCAGGCGCTCCTCAAACTCACCTTTGTATTTGGCTCCGGCAACAAGTGCTCCCATATCTAAAGAAAACAGCTGCTTTGACTTCAGGTTCTCAGGCACATCTCCGCGCACAATTCGATGAGCCAAACCTTCAGCAATGGCTGTCTTTCCTGTTCCAGGCTCTCCTATCAACACAGGGTTGTTTTTTGTCCTACGCGAAAGTATTTGTAAAATTCTTCGAATTTCATCATCGCGACCAATGACGGGATCAAGTTTCCCGCTTCGGGCTCTCTCATTAAGGTTAACGGCGAAACGATTCAACGAATTAAACTGATCTTCAGCCGTCTGGCTTTGAACTTTCGTCCCTTTACGCAGTTCTTCTACAGCCGCATTTAGCTCTTTTCGACCTACCCCATTATCCTTTAGCAAAGTAGAAATCGTATCACCAGTCTCCAGTAGCGACATTAAAATATGCTCAACCGAGACAAAATCATCTCCCATTTTCTTGGAGATATCAATCGACTTCTGCAATGCTTTATTGGTATTACCCGAAAGGTATTGTTCTCCCCCTGTAACTTTAGGATACGATTGGATGATTTTCTCTAGCGCTTGTTGAAAAATGCTCGTATTTACTCCCAGTTTTTTTAATAGAAACCCGGTCACATTTTCAGCCGCATGTAATAACCCTTTCAAGACATGACCGTTTTCAATGGCCTGCTGATTATTGGCTTGCGCAACTTCAAACGCATGCTGCAATGCCTCCTGCGATTTAATTGTAAAATTGTTAAAATTCATGGTTTCCTCCTTTATTCATTTCTATTCGCTGCTCTTCAAAAAATTAGCCATAACCTACTAGTTAGATAAATACAGACATTTTGTCTTTCAAAATTATGAAAAGCAGAAGTGTTTTCAGGAAGAATTAAAAAAGGGTGGAATTTTTGACAGTTGGTAGAAATAATAAAAGGATGGTTGCAACCATCCTTTTATACTAACTTAACCAAACCTATCTATGAAAAAAATTACTTGTCTATTTCCTTAAATCTTACAATACAAATGTACATCAGATTATAGTTAAGAACACTCAAACAACGTTAATAAATGTGAAAAATACCTTTGCCGCAGAATTCGTTATGAAACTACAATTTCAACAAAAAAAATAGAAGGATGGTTAAAACCATCCTTCTATTATAACTTAACCAAACCTATCTCTATGAAAAAATTATTTGTTTTTTTTTACTAAATCTTATATTACAAATGTACATCAGATTAAAGTTAAGAACACTCAAACAACGTTAATAAATGTTAAGGATTTTCAGGTTAAAAATATTCGCAATTAAATAGCTTTTGAAAGTGCCACTCTCAATATTAAACGAACATTTAAGAAGTCTTTGAGATACCGAGAAATTACCACTGAACTAAAAGTGGCTATATAACACGCTAATTGATTGGTTTTTTATAATTCATTTTTTCAATTTTATAACGTTCTAAAAGAGAACAGACTTAAACTGATTTTTTATTACTAATCTACAAAAAACGCTTTATGACAAAGTATGTTTATACGTTCGGTAACGGTAAAGCAGAAGGCAAAGCCGATATGAAAAACCTCCTTGGAGGCAAAGGAGCTAATCTGGCAGAGATGAACCTGATTGGTGTGCCAGTCCCCCCTGGTTTTACGATTACAACCGAAGTTTGTACCCTCTATACACAACAGGGACACCACGCAGCTATTTCATCCATAAAAGATGAAGTTGAAAAAGCGGTAGCCCTTATTGAAGAATTAACCAACACAAAATTTGGAGACAAAGATAATCCATGTCTCGTTTCCGTGCGTTCCGGAGCCAGGGTATCAATGCCCGGTATGATGGATACAGTTCTAAATCTTGGATTGAACGACTTAGCAGTACAGGGAATTGCCAAAAAATCAGGTAACGAACGTTTTGCATGGGATTCGTATCGTCGTTTTGTGCAAATGTATGGCGATGTTGTTTTAGGTCTGAAACCCGAAAGCAAGGAAGATATTGATCCTTTCGAGGAAATAATGGAAAGCCTGAAAGAAGAAAAAGGCATTGAGCTTGATACCGACTTTACAACTGAAGACTTAAAGATGCTGGTTACTCGCTTTAAAGATGCTGTACTAAAAGTAACCGGGAAAAGTTTCCCTGACGACCCATGGGAACAACTATGGGGAGCAGTATCCGCTGTTTTCGATAGCTGGATGAATGAACGTGCTATTTATTATCGCAAGATCAACAATATTCCGGTTGAATGGGGAACAGCAGTAAACGTGCAAGCGATGGTCTATGGAAACATGGGAGACACATCAGCAACAGGAGTTGCCTTTACCCGCGATGCCGGAACAGGAGAAGATATTTTCAATGGTGAATATCTGATCAATGCACAAGGGGAAGATGTTGTTGCCGGCACCCGAACTCCACAACAGATTACACTGGAAGGCAGTAAGCGCTGGGCCGAACTAGCCGAAGTTAGTGAGGAAATGCGTAAAGACGAATTTCCATCTCTGGAAGAAACCATGCCTGCTATTTATAAAGAATTGATTGAAACCCAGGAAAAACTGGAAAACCACTACAAGGATATGCAGGATTTAGAATTTACCATTCAGGATGGCAAACTGTGGCTTCTGCAAACCCGAAACGGAAAACGAACCGGAGCAGCGATGGTTAAAATTGCCGTTGACATGCTGGAGCAAGGTATGATTGATAACAAAACTGCCTTATTAAGAATAGAACCTAACAAGCTGGACGAACTACTCCACCCTATTTTTGATACCGATGCACTTGAAAGTGCAAAAATTGTTGCCAAAGGATTACCTGCATCTCCCGGAGCTGCAACCGGTCAAGTGGTATTCTTTGCCGACGAAGCAAACAAGTACGAAAATTCAATTCTTGTACGAATTGAAACTTCTCCCGAAGATTTAGAAGGAATGAATATTGCCCGTGGTATTTTAACCGCCAGAGGAGGAATGACCTCGCACGCCGCGGTAGTTGCACGCGGCATGGGCAAATGCTGCGTTTCCGGCGCCGGAGCAATTAAAATCAATTATAAAGCCAGAATAATGACCGTTGCCGGAAAAGAAATCAAGGAAGGAGCCTGGATTTCATTGAATGGTACGACCGGACAAGTTCTTGAAGGCAGAGTAAAAACGAAAAATCCTGATCTTGGGGGTGACTTTGCCAAAATAATGGATTTGTCTGATCAATTTGCAAGAATGACTGTTCGCACCAACGCTGATACACCAAATGACGCAAAGGTTGCACGCAAGTTTGGAGCCCAAGGAATCGGGCTCTGTCGAACAGAACATATGTTCTTCGAAGGCCATCGCATTAAAGCAATGCGCGAAATGATATTGTCATCAACTCTGGAAGGGCGAGAAAAGGCACTCGCAAAACTACTTCCATACCAACGAGAAGATTTTGAAGGCATATTTGAAGCGATGGAAGGCTATGGAGTTACTGTTCGGTTATTAGATCCACCATTGCATGAATTTGTACCTCACCAACAAGCAACTCAAAAAGAGCTTGCCGATGAAATGGGAATCTCAATTGATGCTGTAAAGTCTAAAATTTCAGACTTAGAAGAATTTAACCCCATGTTGGGACACCGTGGTTGTCGCTTAGGTATTACTTATCCTGAGATTACAGCCATGCAGGCACGAGCAATTATTGAAGCAGCGCTAAACCTGAAAGCAAAAGGAGTTGATGCACGTCCTGAGATTATGGTTCCTTTGGTGGGCACAGTTGCCGAGCTAAAAAACCAGACAAAAATCATCCGATCCACTGCCGAATCAGTATTTAAAGAAAAAGGCGATCGTATCGACTACTTAGTTGGAACAATGATTGAAATTCCACGAGCTGCACTAACTGCTGACCATATTGCTACAGAAGCTGATTTCTTTTCGTTTGGAACAAATGACTTGACCCAAATGACACTGGGATATTCACGCGACGATGCCGGTAAATTTCTACCAGTTTATTTAGAGAATGGTATTTTACAACAGGATCCATTCCAGATACTCGATCAAAATGGAGTTGGTCAATTGGTGAAAATGGGGGCTGAAAAAGGCCGTTCAACAAAACCAAATTTGAAAGTTGGTATTTGTGGTGAACATGGCGGAGAACCTAGCTCTGTTGAGTTTTGCGACAGTGTAAACTTAGACTATGTGAGTTGCTCGCCCTACCGTGTTCCTATTGCCCGGATAGCTGCCGCCTTAGCAAATGTTAAACACAGTAGTTAGTTGTAATTATTTATAGAAAATAAAAAACGCCGTTTTCTGGAAATCCAAAGACGGCGTTTTCGTTTCAAAGGTCTGTTATTGAAATAAAGGAACTGAAAAAAACTTTCTGTTCCATCGTTTCTTTTTTTATATGCTAATTTTTAACTCTTCAATTTAGCATCCATCGTTATTTTAATGACTGAAAGTGCTTGAGAAACGGGACAATTTTCTTTCGCCTTAGTAGCAAGTTCCTGAAACTTATCATTGTCGATTCCCTGAACTTTTGCTTCGACATCCAAATGGCTTTCTGTTATTTTGAAACCACCATCAACCTGATCTAACTTGATACTTGCAACTACTTTTACTTCTTTCGGGTCAAAACCCTCACCATCTAAAATATTTGAAAAGGCCATTGAGAAACAACCTGCATGAGCTGATCCAATCAACATTTCAGGATTTGCTCCCACTCCATCTTCAAACCTTGATTTAAAACTAAACGGAAATTCAGTATCGCTTTTCTCGAATTGCATGCGACCGTTTCCATCTTTCAAATTTCCTGTCCAAAATGCGTGTGCTTTATTAATTTTCATGAAATCTTTTTTTTGATTTAAAACATAACTACACATAACTTAGCAAACCAAGTGCCGAAAAACGAACTTAAATCCAGCAAGACAAGAAAACAAGCTAATAATCAACAGTAAAGACAAATATCAAAAACCTTGTTTTGGAAAATAAGCAGGAAAAAATGTGCGAAAAAATCTACCACTGAGGTGAAAAATACACACTTTGAGAATTCTATATCCTGTTATGCTCAAATCAATCAACTGAATGATAGTCAAAAACTATCTCATCAAAATCTAGCCAGTAATTTGCAAGGTATTTGTAACAAACTAACTAAAACTTAAGCAATGATATTTCCATTCCAACAAAGCACCGGGCTCTACACCGACCATTACGAGTTAACAATGGCACAAGGCTATTTTTTATGCGAACTCCATAAGCAGCCAGCCAACTTTGACTACTTCTTCCGCAAATGCCCTTTCAACGGAAGCTATGTCGTCTTCTCCGGATTATCATCCGTGCTTTCAATTATCGAGAATTTCAACTATTCTGATGAGGATTGCGAGTATCTTCTGTCGATTGGATTCAACAGTAAGTTTGTTGAATTTCTGAGAAGCTTTAGTTTCAAGGGGAACATATATGCTGTAAAGGAAGGTGAGCTTATTTTTCCTTATGAGCCGGCACTTCGCGTTGAGGGAAACATTATAGAATGTCAGCTAATTGAAACCCTTCTTTTAAATATTCTGAATTTTGAATCGCTGATCGCGACAAAAGCAAGTCGAATTCGTTTAGCTGCCGGCAAAAAAACACTAATGGAATTTGGGCTCAGAAGAGCTCAAGGGTTAGGAGGCATTAACGCCAGCAAAGCTGCAATTAGTGGAGGTTTCGATAAAACATCCAACGTTTACAGCGCATGTCATTTCAATATTGAGAGCACGGGAACGATGGCCCACTCGTGGATACAGAGTTTTGACAATGAGTTGGAAGCTTTTCGCAGTTATGCCAGAATTTTCCCAGATTCATGCACCTTGCTAGTTGATACCTACGACACCTTGCAAAGCGGCATCCCAAATGCAATAAAGGTAGCACATGAATTAAGACAAAAAGGACAAGATTTGGCTGGTATTCGACTCGACAGTGGTGACTTGACTTTCCTGAGTAAAAAAGCCCGAAAGATGCTGAATGATGAAGGCTTGCAATATGTTAAGATTATAGCCTCGAACCAACTGGATGAGAACATCATTCAAAGCCTTGAATTGCAAGGAGCCCCCATTGACATATATGGAGTGGGCACTGCACTTGCAACCGGAAAAGATGATGCAGCTCTGGATGGTGTTTTTAAGCTATCCATGGTTAATGAAAAACCATCGATAAAAGTGTCAGAAAACATTTCGAAGATGACTTTACCCGGAATAAAAACCATCCACCGATATATTGATGACGACAATCAGTTCTGTGCCGATGGTATTTCGCTGGAACCGGAAGTTGAGTATGAAAAAATTTACCACATCACTCAGCCTGAAAAACAAAAACAAATAAATTCGTGTAGAAAGGAGTCACTTGTACATCGAGCAATGAAAGAAGGCCAAACAATAATACCACTTCAAAAGCCTTCAGAATTAGCTCTGTATACACAATCCCGCTTAAAGCAACTTCCAGATGAACATAAACGATTTTTAAACCCGCATATTTATAAAGTTGGAATCAGCGAACAACTATTGTCGATAAGAAATGAGCTTGCGCGAAAATACCTGAAAAAAGATCCTTTTTAGAAAATCAAAAGAAATTGAAATATGAAAGCACTACTAATCGTCGATCTCCAGAATGACTTTCTTCCAGGCGGAGCTCTGCCAGCTCCTCAAGGAAATCAAATTATACCAGTCATTAATCAATTGATGAACCAGTTTTCACTGGTGATCGCATCGAGGGATTGGCATCCCAAAGACACCGTTCATTTTAATGAATGGCCGGTGCATTGTGTCGCAGAAACCAAAGGAGCTGATTTTCCGGAACGCCTGGATCAATCAAATATTGGAAAAATCGTACAGAAGGGAACCACGAATAGTGATGATGGTTATTCCGCCTTTGAAGCAACCAAGCTCAATTTAGATAGTTATCTTAAAGAAAATCGGGTTAGTGAATTATTCATTTGTGGCTTAACAACAGAATATTGTGTAAAGAAAACCGTTTTAAATGCCCTGGAGCTTGGGTATGAAACCGTAGTTGTAAAAAACGCAGTTGCAGGAGTACAAGCGCAAGCAGGCGATGAAGAAAAAGCTTGGAAAGAAATGAAAAACAGTGGAGCACAACTTATTACGTTTGCGTAAAACGTAATAATATTACTTCTCCAGTTAGTTAAAACTTAGTAGAAGTTATTTTTTTCTTTGAAAAGATATGAATCTGGGTTATTTTTGTTTCCTGTTGAAACAATAAAGAATGGATCCCACAGAAATCTTAATCACGATTCGTAAAATCGTACGGTCAATCAATCTGGAATCGAAAAAAATCCAAAAAGAGTATGGCGTCAGTATCCCTCAAATACTATGTCTCAGTTATTTGCACGCTTCAAAAAATTACCAATCAACGCAGGGTGAAATTCGTAAGTTCCTGAATTTAAATTCCAGCACGACAAGTGGGATTATTGATCGGCTTGAGAGCAAAGGCTATTTAGCCAGGCTTCCAAAGCAAGGAGACCGAAGGGTTGTTAATATCGCTTTATCTTCAAAAGGTGCAGACCTATTAAAAAGAATTCCGCCGCTAATGCACGACCGCCTAACATCCAAACTAACTACATTGCCAAACATCGAACTACAAAATATACAAGACAACCTACAAACTTTGGTCAGTCTTCTTGACATTGAGAATGTTGAAGCTTCACCAATGATCACAATTGAAGAACCAATTAACCCAAACAAACCGGGAAAAAACTAATCTTCGTTTCTACGCAACACAACCTGTACGCATATAAGCGCACAAAAGTACACTCTGATAACTTTAACTGATATTTAAGTCTTCTCTCTCTTTAGCATCATTCTAAATAAGAAATGCAAGACACTATATTTCAAACCAATAAATACAAACAATCTATCAATTAGACAAATGAAGATAGTTACATATCTTGTCAACAAAGCCTAAATATTGTATTTTTGTTTGTATAGAAACAAACAGACTTTATTATGGAGATCTTTAATGGCATTCAGCAAGCAATTGCATCCAAGATTAACAACCAATCTACCATTTCGAACTGGAAAGACTGGAAGTGGCAACTGAAGCATTCAATTAGTACAATTGAACAATTCGAAAAATTGACCGGAATTAACTTCAGCGAAGAAGAAAAAGGAAAACTTGAAAAAACACTGGATAAATTTCCTTTGTCCATCACCCCTTACTACGCATCGTTAATTTCACAAGAGAACTACAAGAATGATCCTGTATTCATCCAATCATTCGCAAATGCTAACGAACTGAATGTTCTAAATACCGATCTTGCAGACCCTTTGTCAGAAGATAGAGACAGTCCTGAACTAGGAATTACACACCGCTATCCGGACCGTGTATTATTTCACGTAAGTAATGTTTGTGCGATGTATTGCCGGCATTGTACCCGAAAACGTAAGGTGGGTGACGTCGATTTTGTTCCTTCAAAAGAACAGCTACAAAAAGGAATTGAATATATCAAAAAAACACCACAAGTTCGCGACGTATTACTATCTGGTGGTGATCCATTTATGCTTCCCGATAGTAAAATTGACTGGCTTTTAAGTGAACTATCAGCCATTCCACATGTTGAGGTTGTTCGTATAGGAACTAGAATGCCAGTTGTTCTTCCATACCGAATTACGGATAACTTGGTCAATATTTTGAAAAAATATCAGCCAGTGTGGGTCAATACCCATTTTAACCATCCGAGAGAGATGACAAGTTCGGCAAAAGAAGCAGTCAGAAAGCTTGCTGATGGAGGATTTCCTGTTGGTAATCAAACTGTGTTGCTTGCAAATGTAAATGATTGCCCGCGGATAATGAAAAACCTGGTTCATAAACTTGTGCAAAACAGGGTACGCCCCTATTATTTGTACCAATGTGATTTATCTGAAGGATTGTCGCATTTCCGTACACCGGTTGGGAAAGGGATCGAAATCATGGAAAGTTTGATTGGACACACTAGTGGCTTCTCAGTTCCGACATATGTAATTGATGCTCCTGGAGGAGGAGGTAAAATTCCGGTTATGCCGAATTATATCATATCGTGGTCGACCGATAAAGTAGTTCTTCGCAATTACGAAGGAGTCATCACAACTTATAAAGAACCAGATCATTACGAGAACAAATTTTGTGATCGTGATTGCAAGAACTGTAATCTGGAACTTAACCTTCAGGAAAGCGATGAAATGAAATCGTTAGGAATCGAAAAACTTTTGTCTGATTCAGACAAGTCAATTTCATTAATCCCTGAAAATAATGAACGACATAACAGAAGAGAAGAATAAAATGGATCGTATAGAAAAAATTAGCCACTCTATTGTGCATCATGGAAAATTCAACAACCGTATTTTCCTGCTGAAGTATAGCAATAAGGACAGGCAAAACATAACACAATTATTAAATAGCTTAGCGGCCACCAACGGCTACACGAAAATAATTGCCAAAGTGCCAGCTGCTGCACAACCTGTTTTCCTGATCGATGGCTATAGGCAGGAAGCTTTTATTCCTGCGTTTTACAGAGGCGAAGAGGATGTATTTTTCATGTCAAAATTTTTAAGCGAGGAACGCGATGCTACACCGGAAGCTCCACTTTCAACTTTAATTGATTTGTTGGCAGCCGATGCAAGCAGTAATGGCGTGGCATTGAACAGGCAATTCACCTTAGAGACGACAATGACAGAGGACGCTGCTGAAATGTCAGAGATATTCAAGCAGGTTTTTGCGACCTACCCTTTTCCTGTTACCAATCCTGAATACATCAAGGAAACCATGAACGATGGTTCTGTTATTTATTTTGGAGTATGGGATGAAGGCAAATTGGTAGGTATTTCCTCTGCCGAAGTGGATCCAAAAAACAAAAATGCAGAAATGACCGACTTCGCGGTGTTACCCAAATACCGAGGACATAAATTGGCCTACTTTTTACTGGAAAAAATGGAAGCAAAGTTGAAAGAACTGAATTATAAAACCGCATATACGATTGCCCGCTTGCATTCGCCTGGAATGAATAAAACATTCATCAACAGAGGATACCGCTTTTCTGGAGTACTAAAAAACAACACCAACATTTCCGGGCAGATTGAAAGCATGAACGTTTACTATAAACCACTTTAGGCATGGTTAGTCAAAGACATTTAGGACATCTTTGTCCCTACGCAAAAGAATGTCCGGTATACCAAGAAGAGTTGATCGTTAAGGATGTCATTCCTTTCCTGATCAAAAACGTATTTTGTAACCGAGGACAAAAAGGGTGGAAAAATTGTGAACGGTTTAAATTGGCAGAAGCCGGACAGGAAATTCCCAAAACTGCAACCCCATATAAACAGAAATAAATAATGAGAGAAAAAATTGAATTAGAAAAAATTAAAGATAACACAGAAAAGGAAATTGTTAAATTACTTAGCGAACATCACAAATTCACCATGGGAGATATCGTCATGAAACTTAGATTAAGCTATCAGCGTGGTCATGAATATTTAAACTCGCTATTGGATAAAAACTGGATTAGCAATACCGAGCAGCCCCCCTATTACACCCTGAAAATTGATTTAAAATAATGCATTGGATTGATCTGACTATCTTCACGGTCTACCTCATTTTTATGCTTAGTGTTGGATTTTTTTTCCTGCGCAAAAACAAAGACACTGACGATTATTTTGTTGGTGGCCGAAAAATGAGCAGCCTGCACATAGGCCTTTCAGTTGTTGCAACCGACGTTGGCGGAGGCTTCTCCATAGGATTGGGAGGTTTAGGATTTGTCATGGGAGTATCAGGTAGTTGGCTGCTATTCAGCGGACTTATTGGAGCTTGGCTAACCGCTGTTGTTCTGGTTCCAAAAGTTCACCGTCTGTCGCAACGGCAGAACCTACTGTCGTTTCCTCAGTTTTTGGAAAAAAGCTACAGCAAACAAGTTGCTCTAATTGCGGGAATCATTTCAGCAATTGGATACCTGGGCTTTACCAGTTCTCAAATTTTAGCCGGAGCCAAATTAGCGGCTGCTACATTTCCTTCGCTCTCATTCACAACGGCACTGCTTGTCATGGGAGTGATAGCCGTGGTTTACACTGTCCTCGGCGGACTTAAAGCCGTAATTTATACAGATACAATCCAATGGATAATATTGATGGGAGGATTGATCTTTGTGGCTTTACCTCTCTGTTACTTCGCTGTAGGGGGCTTCGACGCTATTCGGGAAACCCTGCCTGCCTCATACCTTAGTTTTACCAACATTAGCTGGCAACAATTTTTAAATTGGATGATTACCGTTATTCCTATTTGGTTTATCGGAATGACTTTGTATCAACGAATTTACGCATCACGCACTCCAAAATCAGCACAGCGAGCCTGGTTTATTGCCGGACTATTCGAATATCCTCTAATGGCTTTCACTGGTGTACTGTTAGGCCTACTGGCCAAGGTCGCCTATGAAAATGGGATGCTCGCTGTTTCAGGCTTCCCTATTGGAAGTGAGATTGATTCGGAAATGGGATTGCCGGTGTTGTTAAAAACAGTGCTGCCCGTAGGGCTAACCGGCATTGTCCTTTCAGCCTACTTTTCAGCAATTATGTCCACTGCCGACAGTTGTCTCATGGCCGCTTCAGGAAATGTACTAACCGACATTATTAAAGGACACAATCACCCTTCAGGATTGCGTATATCGCAATTATTAACGCTTGCAATTGGAGTAATCGCTCTGCTGCTAGCCTTTAAAATGCCCAATGTACTCGATCTTATGCTCCACTCATATACATTTATGGTTTCCGGGCTATTTATTCCGGTAATAGCGACACTAATTAAAACGAATAATAATAATTCGCTAGCTGCCTTCTGGTCGATGATTGTAGGTGGATGCACATCATTAACTTTGATTGTTCTTAATCTTGATCTACCGCTAGGTTTAGATCCAATCATTTTTGGTATCGCAAGTTCTCTAGCTGTTTTTGTATTGCTTTCGTTTGCAAAAAGAACTCCTCAAGTTTCAATTTAACCTCCGTTTTTGAAAGGCAAAAATATACCTATTTTTGCCTTTCAAAATAATAACGATACAACTGATGGAGTCGATCTGCTATTACAAGCCGGAAGAGCTAAAACAAATGACTGCTAATCGCAAGCAGGAATTCTCGGCTTTATTTCAAAAACTAAAAAAGAAAAAGCCAAAAAATCTGGATACGATTGTTCATGCTCTTCACGAAGAGGCCTTCAATCAATTCGATTGTTTAGACTGTGCAAATTGTTGCTCCAGTATCAGCCCAATCATCACTGACAACGATGTAAATCGCTTGGCTAAAAGTCAAAAGATGAAAGCTAGCGACTTCACTGATCGGCATCTTTATCTGGATGAAGATCAAGATTATGTGTTCCAAAAAACTCCTTGTCCTTTTTTAATGCACGACAACTATTGCTGTGTGTATAACAACCGACCGCGTGCCTGTCGCGAATATCCGCACACAGACCGCAAACGCTTTTATCAAATTTTAAACCTCACCCGGAAAAATTGTGAAATTTGTCCTATTGTTTATGCAATTACCAACGAATTAACAACGCTTGGTCTGTAAACACTACAAGCGACAATAAACATCTATAAATTAAACAAGATAACAATTTGATAATTTAATAGGTTGTCGCTAAAGCAATTTAGAATACGCAGATACTGCTAGATGTGTGTTCATTCCGATCAAGCAAAACAAACAGCTAAATCTTAAAACATAATTTAAAGTTTTTTGTTGCAACAGTTCATACACCCAATTTCGGCTATGAAATAACACGATTTAGTGAATAATGATCTTGATAAATATCGCTATTGGAAATTATTGTTTATTTTTATAAAAAAGTTATGGTAAGAATATAATCAAATGTTCTAAATTGCATTTTGGTTTTTAATTTTTATTTTATTGATAATCAGAAAACATGGACTACTCTTCTCCTCAAAATATTGGACAAATAATAAGCTCACTCTCTCATGAATTGAGAACTCCTATCACGATTCTTAGCTCCAACCTGCAACTGCTAAAGAATAAGCATTTGCTAATGGATGAAGAGATGCGTAGTGAATCTTTTATGCTATGTGAAGAAGCCCTGAGATCGGTTACCGGCTTTTTGGAAGGTATTCATTTTATCAATCTGGCGAATAAAAACGAAGTTCAAAAAAACGTCTCTACTATAAAAACTGATGAATTCATAGAGAAAATAACTAATAGCAAATCGTCATTATTTTATAAATCAGACAGAATAAAAATTAGTGAACATTCGCACCATACCACATTCAACTCCGACGAACATTTGCTTATCATGGCTGTTACCCAACTACTAGATAATGCCTATAAATTCTCAGCAAAAGATGTCATACTTACCATTTCTTCTGATGACAAATTTGTAAATGTAACGATTGAAGATAGTGGCGTCGGAATTCCAAAGGACAAGCTCGAATCTATTTTCCTCCCGTTTTATCGTTGTGAAGAAGTGAAGATGATTAGTGGCATTGGTCTGGGATTACCCATCGCACAAAAAGCTATTGAACGTCTGAATGGAACAATTGAGATTAAAAGTTCCCTTTCAGAAGGGACAAAAGTAGAAATAAAAGTACCGGTAAATGAGTGATAAAAAGATATTGATTATTGAAGATGATTTAGCATTGGCCAAGACATTGAGAAATGTATTGATGCTGAATAATTATCAAGCTGATATTGCTAGCTCTGGAGCAGAAGGTATTCAAAAAGCGTATGAATATTGCCCTGATTTGATTTTGTGTGATATAAACATGAAACCAATAGACGGATATCAAGTTTTCAACATTCTTAAAGACAGCATACTGACCAGTAGGATACCCTTTATTTTCATTACCGGAAGATCGGAATTAAACGATATTCGGATAGGGCTTGAGTTGGGAGTTGACGACTATATTGTCAAACCTTTTGAGAACGAAGATTTACTGAAATCGATTAAAGTCAGGCTCGATAAATATGAAAAGCTCGTAAATATTGGAAAAAATAATTATAAAGCTTTACTCAACCTTTCGCCATACGGTGTCTTTGTTTTTGATGGAGAAACGATTTACGAAACAAACAGAGCATTTCTGGAAGTTACAGGCTTGTCCGACTCAGAAGTTAAAAATATTAAATTTGAAAATCTCTTAACGCCAAAGCAATATAATAAGATTGAAGGTCCGATTTTAAAGTGTATAAATGGGTTGAGCGATAATTTTCAGGAAGACATAAAAATTAAAAACGCTGATGGTGACACCGAGAAATTCAGGCTGCATGTAACCCCTAGCCAAAAATACAGTGGTTTCACTTTGCTGATTGGGCTATTATCCCCTCTCGAACACAAAACTGAATCAACAGCTCCTCCTGTAGAATATAAAAAACTAGTTAATATTCTGGAAGAAGAAAAAATTACGATTTCAGGAGATCTTGCTCATAAGCTTCACAAAGCATTTACACCATCACAATTTAAATATCAGCAAGATCAATCAGACGTATTGGTTGGTAAAAATATTTTTTCAAAACGAGAACAGGAAGTTCTTACACTTTCGTGCAAAGGTCTTCCCATTAAAATGATTGCCGATCAACTAAACATTTCGGATCGAACGGTTGAAAAACATCGTGCAAACCTCATGGAAAAAACAGGTGCAAAAAATATTGTGGAGGTTATCATTTACGCCCTGAAGAATGATTTGGTAGACATCTAAAGTTTTCGATTTTCTTATCCGCAACTTTGGAAAAACGATTTCCTCCCCTATTATTTTACAACTACATCCCAAACTTTCGAAAGGCGAGACTTTCCGGCGTCTCCTTCCACCCAAAGTACAACAACATACTTGCCAGCGTCCTGATAGTGATGAATTGGGTGCTGTTCTGTTGAACTGGTTCCATCGCCAAAATCCCATTTCCAGGAATTGATTTCACCAACCGACTGATCGATAAAAGCAACCAAACGCCGTCCCATGTCAACCACTCGAAAATCCCATTTTGCTTCAATCTGCTTCTGAAACTTCGGTTCCAATGGCATCAATTGAAAAGGCAAACTATAAGATGCATTTCCATACATCGTGTGCTCTTTCGAAAGGTTCCAAAAACCGTTATTGCTGTCCTTGTTTACGTCGTCGTAGTCAATCACAGCCCAACACAAGCCAATTAGCTTTTCTTCTTCTAAAACCGACTTTACGGCACGGGAAGGATCATTACCAGCGTAATCAAATGGAGTGATCCAAAACTCAAGCACTAAATGACCGGATTCACCAAACTCGAAATCATATTGACAAGCTACATTCGCGTACGGCAATTCCTTTATCCACGGTTGACTCCCCCAAACGAGTGTCCAATCCTTGCCTTCAGCAGGTGTGAAAATATGGTAGTTCTGTGCATGCACGCCATGAAAAGAGAAAAAAGCATCCATTGGGTCCATCAACTCATTAGGGTGAAAACGATCGATGAATGGACCACCCGATTGATCTGCATCTACGATCAGTTCAAAGGTGTCATTGTGCAATCCGGGGCGAGAATAGTCCCAGTAATTATCATAAGCTTCATAAAGAAAATAAAGCCTATTTAATCCTTTCACCCACCCCACTTTCACACTAAAAGTCAAATTTTCCGGATCAACCTTTTCATGCTTGCCTCTATCATCCCAAACCTGATCCATTCCAACGGTATAGCTTGCCGGCACCAAGTCCCAGTCATCAACGTTTCCGTTGATAACCGGGATTTGATCTTTGGGGAATTGAAATATTTTAAACTTCCTATTTTCCTGCGACCAGCAATTAAAAACTGCGAAAAGCAAGAAAAGGAAGGTGTAAAATGACTGTTTCATTAACTATTTTTTAGTTACTCTTTTATCATCTGAAACGAGCTGTCATTTATTTCAAACTGATGCTTTTTCAATAAATTGACAACTTCTGCCCCAGCCAGCAGAACCGGACCATAACCATGTGCTGCATATACATTGATTGGACGGTAGTAATAGAAAGCAGGATCAAATCCCATTCCAGTCCCTACACAGGTACCTTCAACCTGTCCTTTCTCGTTTACCATGGTAGAAACAGCATTCCATCCCAGCATAGCCACCGGAGCATAAGCATATTTATCAATCCAACCCCGGTTAATTGCTTTCGCAATAGAATAGGTATAAATGGCTGTGCCCGAAGTTTCAAGATAGGTATCATTCCGATCAATCAACTGATGCCAAAAGCCTGTTCCATCCTGGTACTTAACTAATCCCTTGATATGCGCCTGTAGTTGTCCCAAAACAGCACGGTATCCTTCATGCGTCTCGGGGAGCACATCCAACAACTCAACCATGGCCATAACAGCCCAGCCATTTGCTCGAGCCCAGTGAAATTGAGGATGAATTTCCATGTGTTGCACCCAACCATGCATATACAAGCCTTTTTCTGCATTGAACATCCTCTCAGAGAATTGTAGAACTTGCTTGACTGCATCATCGTAGTATTTAGAATCGCCGGTCAGTTTGCCCATTTGAGCCAATGCAGGCACACTCATAAACAAATCATCCAACCACAAGGTGTTAGGCTGCGGACGATTTCGGGCCAATGTTCCGTCAGGCAATCGAAACTGCTTCGTATGGATATAATCAGCAAAATTATCGATCACCGGCCGTAAGCTCTCAATTGTTTCCAACCTCTCGGTTTTTATCATGGCAGCGCAAACCGCTCCGGCATCATCCAAAGCGCCCGGATGCAATACGGAGTGAATCATAGAACGCTTTTCGGCTTCAATGTCTCCCAAACTCCAGTAATAACCAGCCAATTCATTGATCAAATTTAAACGCTTTGTTGTATACTCAGCATATTTTGAGTCACCTGTCATTTCGCTGGCCAAAAGCATTCCGGCATAGGTTACTCCCCACTCATAGCTCGTCAAACGAAAATCACCCGGTGCAAATACGGCCTCTTCCGGTAATGAAGTAAAATCCGTCACCTCTTCTTTGGTCTTTCCATCATTCACTTTTGCAGGAGTCGATTCGTCCAAATAAGTATAGACCTTATCAATCACTTCGGTAACCTCCTCAACCGATGGTGCTCCGTAAGGAGTCGGATAGTCGGGTTGAAGCAAATGTAATGGTGTAGTGGTATCAGTAACCGGTTCGGGCGTTTTTTCTTGGTCAGTATTTGTAGTACAAGACCCCAACAAAAAGGGCAACACAAGACCTGCCATGCAAACTAATTGAAACTTCTTTTTCATTCTAGTTTTATTTGAGTTAGTATTGATATTAATTCTTTTTTTGAATAACAATTGCCTCATCACGTTCAGGATGGGCAGCCGTTCCTTCAAAACCTTCAATATTCAGATTAGAAACATCGTGCGCTTCCACTGCATAAGTATAATTGTCGGGGATATGTTCTCCCCATTGGATACTGCTGTTGATCAGCTCAACGTTATCTGCAAAACGTATGTAATAGCCGGGGTTATCTCGGAATTCAATAGCAGGATAGGCTTTTGTTGGGCGACTATCCATTAAGTTTCCGGGGTAATCAGTCCAGCGCTCCATGGTTATATTGACATCTTCAAGACGAATGTTGCTAATCCGGCTTTCTTTTGTTCCATTTATTCGCACGCTATTTTCAGATTTTCCGGTTACGTTTTTGACGACTATATTGTGGATTAATCCAATTTCGCTGCCCGGATTTCGGGGAATAGCAGTAAACGAAATAGCCTCTCCTCGTCCCCACCAGGGAGCCGAATGATAACGAGAAACAAAATTAATGTCTTTGAAAACAACGTTATAAACACTTCCCTCGTCGCGAAGCTGGATGGTCAGCCCGCGACAGCTGGTTTTAATTTCACACCGTTCAAAAACGATGTCAAATATATCCTGAGTCGTTTCGGTTCCAATTTTTACGCCCGAGTCCTGGGTTTCCAACATGCAGTCGTGAACCCAAATATTTGAGGATGGGCCATAATCCTGATCCCGACGTGTGGCTTTTACAACAATCGCATCATCGCCACAAGAAATCTGGCAATTCCGAATTTCCACATTGCGACAATGATCTGGATCAATTCCGTCACAGTTCGGCACATCAAGATTGTTGCTAATTTTGATTCCTTCAATTAGAACGTCTTCACAACCAAGCATATGAACCGTCCAAAGCGGGGCTTTTTCAATGGTGATATCCTGAATGTGTAAATCCTTGCATTCTGTAAGTATAAATAACTTTGGACGCCACTCTTTCGGTATCCACCATTCATTCTCTTCTTCGTAGTGTGACATAAATTCCAAAGCTCTCCCCTGAACACTTCCCGTTCCCGAAATGCTTAAATGACTGGCTCCATTCGCAACTATCGCAGCTTCACCCGAATAGTCTTGATGTTGTTTACTTACAACCAATTGCGCATCACCTTCAAGATGAAAATTGATGTTACTTTTTAAGACTAAAGTTCCAATCAAAAATTGATGGCCGGCAGGAATTAAAACTTTTGAACCTTGCCCTGTCATTTCAGCTTCATCTATCGCTTTTTGTATCGCTTCGGTGTCCAATGTTTCCCCATCGCCAACTGCTCCAAAGTCCAATACATTGAAAACCTTCTCGTACTGTCCTGTCACACTTGCATGCAGATAGGTTGGAAACACTCCAAGCAGCAGCACAACAACCATTAAAATTTCAGAACTTACTTTCAGACGCAGCTTATTATTAGTTGTTAATTGATTTATTGATTTCATTTTATTAATCTGGTTATCGTTATTTCAATTGGTAAATCTTCACATCATCTATCACTTGATGTGATTTTACTGTTCTGACCCCAAAATAACCTTCAGCTAAAGCTTGGTGATCAGTGTATGAAAAATATTCTTCTCCATCCACAAAGACCTTAGTTGTTCCGTCGGAAACGACTATTTGGATTAGATAGTTATGGTTGGGCTTCAATAAATGGCTCTCATCATTTTTCTCTTGCAACAATTCCCGCTCTCCTGTTCCATCATATTTTCGAAATCGTGTCGTTGAATTGTAATTCCCCCCAATGCCGGCATAGTAAAGGTTCAAAGGATGATATTCAGCAAAAGTTCCATTCCGGGTGAACAGATTCGTATTATCAGGATCGGTTGCCATCCAAAACATGTTTAAATCAGAAAGGCGATCATTGTGACCATTATTCATGATCACTTCGCGATGATATTCGATCAGAACATTACCCGAAAGCTTTTTATTCAGCCAGACTGTGGCACCATGATCAACGTCAATAATCAGTCTCTCATTTTCAGTTGTAACCGATGAATTGGGCGAATCAGGAGTTTCCACCACCCAGTTTCTCAGTCCCTGATCAAAATTGTCCCGATAAAGAAGATGACCTTTTTGATATTGCTCAATGCAAGCTTGCTTCTCTCGATCCTGCGCCGTTGAAGAGCTTTGAATTCCGAACAAGAGGAAAAAAACAACTGCGAGAATATAATTGATTTGTCGCATGCCAAGATTGATTTTATTGAATCATTTTAATATTTGTTACTCAATATCATCCGGTACCCAATGATTGATTTTGGACACAACTAAATGACAACAAATGACTGCACTATTTAATAGTCACTTCAACATTGGCCGAAAGTTGACTCACTAAATTTTCCAGATAGCTTTTGAAAAAGTCGGGATCTTTAAAGCGCTCGTCGCTCAATTCCCATCCTGCCACAGCATAATAAGTTACCGGGGTTTCATTTTCAACTTTCAGTTTAGCTAAAAAAGACTTGGATAACTGCCCTGTTTCCGGTGCTTCGGAATATCCTTGATATAAATCGCGCGGAACGATTAGTGCCAACCCAAGCCACCATTGTCGGTCGTAAGTTTGCATGTCATGGGTGGACAAAACACCCCACTGGTCATTCATTTCAATTTCCTCCAACGGGTTTTGATTATCGATATTGACCAAACCAATCACCAGATTTTCGTCGCCTTTCAAGCCTGAAAACTTCACGGTATTTTGGTATGCATACATGCCGGGCCAAATACTGGTGGTTTCGTCCACATTGTATTTCCGATCATTCGGATGCCAGTTTTCAAAATGATAGTTCAATACCGATTTCACCGGACCTTCAGCCGCAATCCGAAAAGTTGTTTCCTCAACATTATTGATGGAATCATCAACCGTTACGCCCAAGCGCATCAATTGGTCATCAACCGCTAAAGCATAACCTCCGATCCCTACAGAATTACCGACGGATAAAATATCGCGCCCCCAATCAGCCATAACATGGTAGGTATCCTCCACTGCACCTTCAGCATTAATTCCAACATTTTCCGGAGACATTAATGACGTTGTTTTGCCAAAAAGATCTTTGGCATTGCGGCCATCGAAATAATCGCGGAAGCCAACCTTATCGTTTTCCCATGAAGGACCATCTGTTTGATAGCGCTGAAAGCCGATACTTTTAGGAAGATCATCGGCATATAAAGTTTCGCTGATCGCAGGTTCAACCGGAGTGTCAGCAGAACTGCGTTTCCCAAAACGGGCACTTGTGCGCACCACATATTGCGGCTTATCGCTGACCCATTGCAAAGAGTAGGTTTCCGATCCATTTGAAAGCATATCAACAACAAAGAACAGTTCATCCCACTTCTGGTCACCATTCAGGTCATTTAATTGAGAAGGGATCGTGTCTCCTTCCGCAGAAACAATCAATGGAAAAACTTCACCTTCCGGAAGATCAGAAATCTCTGATCGGTCAATGGAAATCGCTTTATCGGTCAAATCGATAGTAGCCGTATTCGTTAATGCAATCTCAGTGTCCTTTGTTGCCGTTTGGCATTGACTAAACAGAAGTGTTAAAATTGCTGCTCCCGCTGAAGCAAATAAGGTGTATCGTTTCATTTCGTTCATATTTATTCGTTATATATTCGTTTTTCGAATCTGCAAAATAGAAAGAATTATCCTCTCGTTCACCTTCCGATATCTGCTCAACAGTTCTGTTCTTTCACCAAATCCGCCAGTTCCAGACTATGAAGAAAAAGAAAACTCAATATCCGATCAGTGTAGCAAACTTGGATTCAGTTTAACAGGTCGCTTGACTCTCAGAGTTTTCTACGAAATTAATGAGATCAAACTATTTTGCATCCTGTACTCTCGGGTTATCCTCTGGGAGTTGATCACCAATTAGTTCCAGCAACTCAATCGCGTTCAAACACCACTGAGCGGTGTTATTTGTTGACACGCCTTCTACTTCGTAAACTGGCTCCAAACTTTGTATACCCTTAAATTTCTCCATATTAAAGTTTGTGTTTCCCCATCTCGAATCGGCATTAAAAAACATTTTCCAAGCCATTTTTGCATAATCCTGACTCCCTGTTCTTTTTGCATAGTAAGCGGGAAGTCTCGCGTACCATGGAGCCGGATCTCCCAACTCCACCTCAACACCAAATGCTTTTTGTACCGAATCAACAGGTTGCGCATACAATTGGCAAAATTGCATCCAGCGATTGTCCCATGTCGAATTATCAATCAATTTTGTTAATTCAAAAGCTATTTCCGGCCCCCCCATTAGCACTGAAAGATGACTGTGTCCAATATCCTCTGGATGAAGTTGGTACAACTTGTAAGTTTCTGGTTCATATCCCATTGCAGCACCTTTTCCTGAGAAAAATCCATATGGCATTTCATCCAGACTATTCACTCCGGCTAAAATCCGTTCTTTGTACTGATCATCTCCGGTTCGTTCCCAAGCTGTCATCCAATTGCCAACCAAGGCCAACCAGTCGGGGCCAAATCGTGCATGAGTGGGATATTCACTTTTATCCAGAATAAGACGTAAAGGATCGAGTCTCCCTATGGCTTGATTGGATGCTTCAACGGAGGCTTGCATCAAATCGCCGGTTCGTTCGTCCGTGGTCAGGTAATAATAAAAGCGACCAAGAGCTGCCTGAGCAATGCGAACTTCTTTTGCTCCATCTCCCCAATGGCGGACATTGTGTCGGGAACCTAAACCTGCAAACTCACCCAAATGATACACATCGACTTCCCCATTGTGTCGGGTCATTGCTTCAGCCATTCTAAAAATATCCTCTCTGCCTGATCGCAGATAACTATACCAAAGCCACATATTCGGCATCAACTCAGTGTTATCCCAGGCAAAACCTCCGATATCATACATCCACACTTGTCTTTCTGAGTCGTAGGCATGCATCACATCACCATAGTCCCAGAAGCCATACCAATGTCGTTGTTCAACTTCCAACTGATAATATTCAAAAGCATTATCCAGTTGATTTTCAATCCACCGCTTGCCTTTCGTCCTTTTATCCGGTAAACTCCATACGCCAAAAACCGGAATTTGATGAATATATTCTGGTGAAGCGGTTAACAAAGGGGGATTGTTAACTTGCTCAGCCAAGTTACTTAAATCCTCGTCGGAAGGGACTTCTGATGACGCAAATAGTACAAATTCGGTAGTACGGCCCACACCTGTTGGCGTACTATGCCCCGGCTGAACATCTTCGTAGCTGGCATTCAGGTTATGCCCCCACTGCAAGGTATCATAATGGCGCATGTCCATCGCCTCTGCTTCAGGCGACCAAAGCCAGGCTCGTAATTCTGCCTGATCTGTTATAGCATTCTTCACCTCCAAAGCCGACGGAAATGACTGCCAAAAATCGCGCATGCAAATAGCCAAACCTCCGGAAACATCTCCTACAAATGCCAATCCGTTCGATCTTCCTCCAGCTCCGGCGTCGATCCAGGAACTTTGGTCGTTCGTACGCTTTTTTACTTGAAAACCATCCGCGTTATTCTGAGCCAATTGAAAATCGTTCCACGAAGCCCAGTGTTTCACCAAAAACTGATTGCCCTTGTCAAGCGCTTCTATTTCAGGAATTCGCTCTCCCCGTAACTGCTTTTCATATAAATTTTCCCGATTGTGAATAAACGGGCGTCGTCCCTTTAACGGTTGCACCGGTTCATCCCACAACCCACCATTTTCTCCTGAAAACCGAACATGTCTATTATACAAAGTTTCGTTGAGAGGAACATCAAAGAATACTCCAAGCCCACGAATAAAATCCTGATGTTGATCGCCATTATAAATAATTGTATGAACCATCCGCACAGATTGCTGCCCGGTATAAAAGTAAAGCCGCAATACAAAAGGCAGCCACTCCCGATCTCCATTTTCGGAGATATGATTCCCTTCAATTTTCACAACAGCTCTCACGTCACCATTTTGCTCAAGAGTTACTTTCTCAATTTGTCCAACAAACTTATTCTTTGTCGGTTGCTCGCCAACTTCACGATCTGGCCCCTGTTGTGCAATACACACCAATTTTCCACCGGAAGAAATTTCCTGATTATTGATCGACAATGATTGGATTATACTCGATCCTTGCCTGGGAATGACACATTGTAAAATTCCTGTATTGACAACTAAATTGTCAACATCATCTAAAACCAGAAGTTGAGACGAATCATTTCTTTCTGATCGATTAGATTGAAGTTGAAATGCTTTACCGTCATTGCCTAACACAACCGTACTCAAACCAACCCATTTTAAGGTGCCATCAGGCCAATAGGCTATGGGCCACGATTGAACAGGCAATTGTTGATCTTGTTCGTTTGTTAAAATAAACTGACCTGATTTTGTAATTGCGCCTTCGGAAAATGGGACTCCCCAGCTGACCCCTGTCGAAAGTTTTGGAGAGTTATTTCCAAGCCAGTTTAGTTGAACGACCGATGCTTCCTGAGACATAACCATGACCTGACTATGACCGAACACTATGAAAATCAATGCTAATATTGTCTTCCCGATTTTACACATTTCTAAAATTTTTATATCAATACTTTCTGAACTCAAATTAACAATTAATACTGATTGAAATCCAGAACAAGTTCCTGATCATCCTTACTGATTTTAATAACACCACTTTTGTATCTCGATTTAATATACGGGCTGTCAAATAGCACGTCAGGTGAGTAATTAACCCGCTCGCCGCCAATCATAGATATTTCTTCGTTTGCCAGATTGAAATACATCTCCTTCGCATTTTCGCCACATCCCCGATAGCGTAAGATATTAAAACCTGCGACAACAGTTTTATCCAGCACCAGCTGATTATCTAAAATATCGTCCATAAAAGCTTCAAAGGTTTTATGATGAACCCGCCGCGATGTTTCAAATATCATCCCGGCATATTTGTCGTTTAAATAGATCATTTTTTTATCCGAGCTCCAAGAATAACTATCGTCTAGCAATTCACTATGCACCCCCGATATGGCACTATCATTGCCTATCACTACTCGAACGGCTGCAAATGCATCTCCTTTTTCCACAAATATCCAGCCTTTCTTTTCAACCACTCGATCATGAGTATCTCCAATATAAATACCGTAATCATTCCCAATCATAAGCTTAGATGGGTACCAGTCAGGATTAACCTGCGAAAAACGGCGGGCCTGCTGAACCAGCATCACGTTTTCGTGTTGGACAGCCCTGCAAAGTGCATGTTCGTTTGTCCAGCCTTTTGTATTCACGGCAGCATCAGTTGGATAAATTCGTGGCCCGTTTTCCCCTTTAAAGATAATTCCCAACCAGCGAGCCTGGACGCTCAAATGACTGTGAACAGCTACCGGGTGATCCATTTGACAGCCCATGATATAATCTGGTGTAATCCAACTATATCTCACAAAACGAGCTTCCGTATCGCATAACATGGTGCGTTCGGTTCCCAAAGGCCTTGGCCATATATTTTCCTCTTCCCCTGGCTTGCGCGACACATAAGCAAATTCGCCAAGCCCCTGCCGGTCCAGTGCAATGCTCCAGTGAATCGGCTTCAGTTTATAATTACTAATCAACTGCGTAAAATAATGATCTTCCGCACTGCCTTCACCACCAAAATAGAAACGGCTTTGAAGATACATCGCACTGCTCCATTTATTTCCATCCTTAACACGCGTTTTAGAGCCCCCCCTCACACCGTTAAGCTGATCCAATGCCCAATCCGCCCAAACGGCGTCTAAAAATTTTTCAGCCCTTATTGCAAGTTTTTGCTCGTTGCAAAGATCAAATATATCTGTGAGGTAGGAAATACTGACTGCCATATATCCAGGAGAAGCAACCTCTAGGAAAAAACCTTTTTTCGCCCTTTCCAAAAAATACTTATCAAAATAAGCAACCCATTCCTTATAATGGTCGGCAGCGGTGTATTGCTTTCCATCTTTATAATTTCCACGAGGTTTGGGCCCGCCATCTGATCCACCTCCATACATACTATGAAACCAAAACTTATAACCACCACCATTGCCCAAATCAGGATATATGCGGTCCTTAAATTCCGGCTCATTCATGAAAATCTGAGAAGTAAGTAAGCTACTAACCTTAGCAACGATATCGTGGTTTTCACTGCCTTCCATCCACCACGTGCTCCATCGGGCTAAAAGGATATCATCTTTATACTCCATTCGCTGCCAAAGCATCTCCAATAGTGCTCTTTCTGTTTCTGGATATAACCGTGCGGGAGAAACAGTCCCCTTGGCCCCAAAAGCGTAATACAAATGATAAAGCCATTGATTTAGAGACAGATTCCAGTAGTCATCCAGTCCATTTATCTGAGGGTCATCGCTCGTGAAGATGGCAAGCAAAGCCTCATTCACCTGATCGAGATCCCGGCCAAGCCACAACGATGCAAAATAAGAACTGTATAGTGTTCTCCGATTGTCTCCCGTTTTTAAAGCAGTTCGCTCAACGGCTTGCTGAATACGCAATGGTTTAGTATCAGCAGCCTTTTCAATATATTCATTTAATTTTTCCTCCGAATAAACAAAATTCTGGTTCTCAAGTGGATTTTCAAAATTACCAGCTGAAGAAGTCAAAGAAAAAATTCCAAATACAGTTAATAAAAGAAGTCTCCTTTTATTCATTACCTATAGCTTTAAGAGTATTTGTGTATATAACTGTTTCCCTTTATTTCTTTGGGAATAATGGTAAAAGCAAAACATCGCTATCAGTGAATAAACTGGAATTAATCAACACCCATTTGCCATCAGGACTTACTGATGGATGCAGATGTGCTTTATCGGTAAACGGGCTAATACTATTTTTTCGGTGTCCCTGAGTCAGTAGCACCACATCATCGTTATCTTCGGCATTAATTCGGTAAAGCTTTCCATCAAAGGTGTCAGCAACAATCCATTTACGGTCCGGTGTAGCATTGCAATGCCAGTACCCGCCCATTACCGTTTGTCCGTGAAATTCGGGCTCATTGGTGCGGATATTTAACGAATAGAGTCCGGGTTGGTTGGTTTGCAAACGATCCAGATGTCCCATCAGGTGGAACAAAATATAATCAGGCGCCATGAATACCTCATGTGTCACCCAGTCATTATCATTCTCGTTATAAATTGGTTTGTTGGTCACGTTTCCATCTTCGTCGACTGTCATATACCACATCCGTTGCGGAGAATCACCGCCGGTTTCCCAACAATACATCACCTCTCCGGTTACAAATGGATTTGATTGAAGATGCCCGATACGAAAAGGTACTTCCAACACTTTCTTGGTTTCTCCTGAATTAAACTCAACACTATAAATAGCCGAAGTGTCTTTGTTGATTCTGTTTGAGAAAAAAACACGATTCTCTTCTGCATCCAAGCCCAAGCCAGAAGGGTGAATTGAATCAGGAACCGTAGCCAAAACAATTTCGTAATCTTCCGGATTTCCAACAGATCCCAGTTTACTGTCAGTCAACAATTTTTCAAGCTGAAGTTCAACTAGTTTACTTCCTCGAAATAGGTAAGCTGAGTTTTTGTGCCACCCCAAATGCAAATTACTACCTCGGTCTCCGGTCGTAATTTGAACAATTTCAAAATTATCCATGGAAATCGCATAGGCTTGCCGATCTCTTTTTTCACGAGTGGATGTGCGGTCAGAAGTGATCACGACATATTTCCCATCCGCAGTCCATTGCGGGTGGGTTTGATACATTTTTGAGTTGTTGTGGCGTGAAGTGGTCAAAGCATTAACAGTTGTTCCAGTCACTTCATCAACATAGATAAAATTTTCGGAAGGGAAACGTTGTCCAAAGACATCATCTCCCGCCATATCAAATGTGTGATAAACTCCCGATAGATGAGAATAATCAACACCATTTACCGTCTGGCTTCGGCATTCCACTGCAATGAATACAAAACAACTAATCAAAAGTACTTTCCTAAACGAAAGGCTTGCCAGAGTTCTGACTTGATAGGCTGGAATAATGCTATAATTATTCATTTGGTTAGGTTTAAGTAAGATATAAACATGAACGTTCTACTCCGGTGTATTGGCAACACCGTTTTAAATATTACTTCTGATATTTAAGGAATTTATAGATAACAGAAACTAAAAAGGCTAAAACAGCCCGGAATAAATTCCGGGCTGTTTTTTATAAGATTAAAACTAATAACCAGGATTTTGTTGCAATTTATTATTTGCATCAATGGCTCTTTTAGGTATTGGAAACAAGTTCCAATGATCATCAGATGCGGCGGCTTTAAATTCCCACGCATCGTTAAATTTACCAAAACGAATCAAGTCATTTCTGCGCTTCATTTCAAAAGCCAGTTCACGACCGCGTTCCTCAAAAATATCGTTTAAAGTAACTGAAGTTAATGCACTCGCATGGCTCCGTTCCCGAACTTGATTGACTAAAGGTAAAGCTTCACCAAATTTATTTTGACGAGCCAATGCTTCAGCTTTCATGAGAATAATGTCAGCTAAGCGGAACCAAGCGATATCGTTTCCTGCATTTCCGCCATTTGTATTCGGGTCAAGTCCCCACTTAATCCATTTGATTCCAGCATTCATTGGCTGATTTCTAATTCCTGTTGCTTCAATAATCATATAAGGAACTGGACCTTTAGTTGATTCTCCCTGAACATATAAAAATGAGTTACCATCCGGAACAATTTCCTCAACCATGACTGTTTCACCATTACGAGGATCCTTTAATTCGCCAGGCATTAAGAACAATCCCTTTCGATCATCTTGCTCTTCATACAAAGCAGCAACAGAAGGTCTGGTTCCAAAACCATTTTGAGGAGTATAAGGTAGCCCAAACAAACCGCCCCCAATTCCAGGAAGTACTTTTTGCACGATCGGGTGACCAATACCTCCAGTGATATCAGGAGTATAGACACCTGCCCAAATCATTTCTTCGTTTTCTTCATTGTTATATACGAAGTTATCGAAATAGTCGTCCAGCAAACTAAAAGCCCCAGAATTGATAACCAAGTCGGCGTTTGTAATCACTTTATCCCACTGCGGAGTTCCTGTATAAACTTCGGCATTTAAATAAACCATCGCCAATAGACTATATACAGCCTCTTTGGTTAATCTTCCATAATACTCACTTCCAACATCGTTTTGTGAAGGCAATTCTACGACAGCTTCTCCAAGCTCAGAAATAACAAAATCAAAAACTTGTTGTCTCGAATTCTGATCCGGCAGGTTATTTGGATCAACTTTAGGTTCAGTAAAAATTGGAACGCTACCAAAAAGATCCATCAAATAGAAATAGGCGTAAGCTCTTAAAGCTCTCAATTCAGCTTTTGCTCCTTCAACATTATCCAAACCGGCAGCATCAAGTGAGGCAATAAGTGCATTCGCCTGGCCAACAGTCTGGAACAAGGTATTCCACATACTCCAAACATAACCATGGTCTTTATCCCATTGATGCTCTGCCAGTTGCTCAAAATCACTATTTGCCCACCAACCTTGAATTTTGCCATGAACAACAACTTGGTCAGTACAGCACTCCAATAATCGATATGGAGCACCAAAAGTTGGGATTCCCGCAAAATTTCTGTAGGCTCCTGATAACGACGAAAGAACCTGCGCGTCATTCGCATAAAAGTTATCCGGGGTATAGATCGAATAAACGTCTTCCTCGAGCTCACAACTTGAAAACAGAATAAGCAAGAAGGAGACACAAACAATAAATTGCTTATTTATAAGTAATTTGAAAAATTTCATAATCTTAAATTTTAATAGTTATTCACCCTTCTGTTTAAAATGACAAACTTGCTCCAAGCATGAAAACACGAGGTCTTGGATAAGATAAATAGTCAATACCAATAGGAGCAACACCTCCACGGTTCGTATTCGTTCTCACTTCAGGATCAAAGCCAGAGTAATTTGTAATTACAAATAAGTTTTGTCCTGTCAGATAAAGTCGTGCTTTTGATAAAAAAGTCAAACGACTGGTGTCGAAAGTATACCCGATACTCATGTTATCTAAACGCAGGTAACTGCCATCTTCAAGCCATTGAGACGAAAACTGAGAAATCTGATCACGACTCATTCCGAGGTCAAGTGCTGATTTAAGAATATTAACACCAGGGGCAGCATTTACGTATGAAAATTCAGCTGCTGTGTTGTTATATATTTTATTTCCGGAAACACCCCTGAAGGAAATTGACATATCAAAGTTCTTCCAGAAAAAGCTATTGCTAAATCCAAACGTGAAATCGGGATTAGCAGATCCCAAAACGACCATATCGGCTCCATCCACTCCATCTTCATCAAGATAAGTTTCCATGCCGTCAGCATCTAAACCGGTAAACTGCCGTCCATAAAAAGTACCCAACTCATACCCGGGTTTGATAATTTGTGTTGAACTTCCGTTACTGACTACTCCTGAAGTTGCATTCGTTAAGATTTCATCTCTCGAAAAATTCTCATTAGAAAGTGTAATAACTTCATTCTTATTGGTAGAGAAGTTGAAATTCGCATTCCATTGGAATTCATTTTTGCGTATAATCTTACCATCCAGCGATAATTCGAAACCGGTATTGTCTACTTCACCAACATTGGCCCACTGACTAGTAACCACGGATGGAGATGCAGTTGAGAACTCCAGCAGTAGATCAGTAGTATGTTTCTTATAGAAGTCTAACGTACCAGTTAAGCGCTGATCCCACAATCCAAAGTCAATTCCAATATTGGCTTGGCTGGTTGTTTCCCACTTTAAATCCGGATTTGGGTAGTTACTTGGCAGCACACTTGGAATAGCTGTTCCACCTAAAACGTAAACATTAGAACCTGAAATGGACAACTGCTCACGAAACAGATCATTCGGAATTTCCTGATTACCAGTAACACCGTAACCCAAGCGAACTTTCAGATTGCTTATTCTTGAGCTGTTGAAAAATGACTCATCAGACAACTTCCAGGCAAATGCACCTGACGGGAAAAGTCCATACTGGTTGTTGCCCCCAAAACGACTGGAACCATCACGACGTAATGTCGCAGTAAATATGTAACGATCCAGTAGTTTATAATTTGCGCGGGCATACATTGATGCTAAACGATTAGCGGACTTGTATGACGTATTTGATACAATATTACCTGATTGCATCAAATTCCATTTAACTGAAGATGAAACAAACTGATTAGCAGCCGTAAAGGTGTTTTCTGTAACAAAACGTTGATAGGAATACCCCGCTAAAATTGTCAATGCACTGTTATTTTCATATTCCTTGTTATAAGTTAGGTTTGTTTCAATCAAAGAACTTGAGTTTTGCATCTTGCTAATTGAAGCGCGGCCATTTTCAGCCTGCCCAACAGGATGGGTTGCGGGAACAACAGTATAACGATTCACTGCCTCATCATTGTGCCCAACGTTAACACTCACTTTAAGTTCATCAAGAATATTGTATTCGATATTGGCATTCCCTAGAAATAGGCTCGTTTTCCGTTCATCTTCAATCTGCTCACCCCACGAAACAGGATTCACCCGTAATTCACCAATTTGGTAAAAGCTACCATCTTCGTTATAAACAGGAAGCGTAGGAGCCCAACGAATCGCATCTTTTAGAATATTTCCTCCCTCATTTCCAACATTGGAAGAGATCGGAGTAATATCATCTAAAATCTTACCATAAGTCAAATTGATTCCAACCTTCAATTTTCCATCCATTCCTGTTTGATTGGCATTTAAACGTGCCGTGTATTTTTCAATTCCCGAGGACTCAATGATACCATCTTGAGCGTTATACCCAAAAGATGCACGGTAATTACTGGTAGCTGAACCTCCTCCAAATGATAAATTATGATTCTGACTAAGCGCTGTCCGATAAATGGCATCTTGCCAATCAGTATTTGCTCCTTCATCAGGAAAAGCAAGGTTATTGCTCTGCGCATAGTTACGGTATTCATCTGCTGAAAGCACTTCTAAACTCTTACGTACTGAGGATACTCCAACATAAGTATCGTAAGAAACTGACTCTCCTAAATTTTTACTTTTAGTAGTAATGATGATAACTCCATTCGCTCCCCTCGATCCATAGATTGCTGTTGCAGATGCATCTTTTAATATTTCAATTGACTCAATATCAGAAGGATTAATGGCATTTAAGGGGTTTGTTCCTTCAGAGGAGAATGGTGAAGTACTTGATTCACCGGCAACATTAACATACTTATTAGCTGAACTGAACTGCAAAGGAACTCCATCCACTACATACAAAGGATCATTCCCTGCAGACACAGAACTGGATCCTCGAACACGCACGGTGGAAGCTGCTCCTGGTTGTCCACTATTTTGGATAATATTTACCCCTGCAACCTTACCTTGCATGAGTTGCTCTGGGGCAACTGTTATTCCCAGATTGAAATCTTTAGCACTAATAGAGGAAATAGAGCCCGTAACATCAGCTCTTTTTACAGTTCCATAACCAATGGCTACCACTTCTTCAAGACCAATGGTTTCATCCTCCAAAATAACATTTAGGTTATTTTTACCAGCTACCGGAACTTCCTGACTTTTCATCCCTACAAAGGAGAAAACCAATACTGCATCAGAAGGAACTGCAGACAACATGTACCGACCATCGAAATCGGTAATTGTTCCATTTGTGGTTCCTTTAATAACTACTGTTACACCCGGAAGAGGTTCACCTTCAACACCGGTAACAGTACCTTCAACATTGATTTCCTGTTGAAGCATGTTATTATTTTCATTGTCATTGGTATTGAAAAGAGCAACTTGCCGGCCTACAATTCGATACCCAATTTCTGTTTGATCCAGCACTTGTTGAAGAATCGTTTCCAGATTTTTGTCCTGACTGTTAATCGAAACTTTTTTGGTCGTATTAATAACACCAGAATAAAAGAAACGATACTGACTTTGATCCTCAATCGTTTTTAGAACATCTTCAATCGATTTGTTTTTTGCAACCACCGACAGTTTTGTCGTTTGAGAATAGGTTCCTGAAGCGACCGCTGTAAAGATCGTTAAGCATAAAATAAAGATACTTAGCTTCATAACAATTAGTAATTTAAAGAAGAAAACAGTTATACTAGTTTCCTTCAATCCATTTTTTTTCATAAGTTTGAATTGTAAGATTAATAATTTGCAAAAATTATTTACTGCAAGTGGGGAAGTTCGCGGCTTTCCCACTTTTTAGTTTTTGTTAGTTAGAGTTGTGTTACATAGGCATGCAGTTTATTCCAATTAATTAGTTCTGTCTCGTAATAATAAGTTTTCGAAGATCTATATCGTACTGATAGTCTACAGGCATCGTAAGCTGCATTAAATCAAGGACTTCACGGAACGGTTCAAATTCAATATTGGCAGTTAACTTACTGTTTAGCAACGATGGATCAGCAATTTCAATCTCAACATTGTACCATCGTTCCAATTTCTCAGCGACAATGCTTAACGGATCATTTTCAAATATCAATTGATGATCCTTCCAAGCTGAGTATAAATTCGGATCTACTTCTTTCAGCGTAATATTAAATTCCGTTGTATCAACAGTCGCCTGATGTCCGGGCGAAAGAAATTGCTTCTGATTTGACTCTGTCCTTAAGGACACTTTTCCTCGCTCTAACGTGATTGCTGGCAATTCATTATCATATGCCAAGACATTGAAGGCAGTTCCAAGCACCTCGATATCGACATGCTTAGTTTCAACAATAAACGGTTCATTTGCCTTTTTTACATCAAAATAAGCTTCACCTGTAAGTTTTACGATTCTCTTATTACTCGAAAACTCACTAGGAAAACGAATTGACGAACCCGCATTTAACCATACTAAAGTACCATCAGACAGCTGAAATGAGGTTTGCGATGCGAGCGGTGTTACAATGGTTTGTTCAATACCTGAAGACCGACTCTGCCACTGAAAAAAGTACGCGATCAACAATGGGACAAACAAAACAGCCGCAATTCGAGACACATAAAAAAATAATTTTCTTGTCTTTGAATCTCCAACTTCTGTTTTATTCAATTCGTAATGAATTCGATGTAATGTGGGAGATAAGTCTGGAGTTTCAATCGTCCGATCATTGTCTTTCCAATCTTCACTCATATTCACTTCGAACACATTTTGATTTTTTTTGTCGGTCGCAAGCTCAATAAAGGACTCGAAATCCTCCGTACTACAACTATCACTCAAATATTTCCTGAAATATGATTTCATCCTTCTTTTTTGCTTTCTTATATGGTATACGTCTAAAGGTAAAAATACCCCTGCTATAAATTCTTTTTTTTCTATGGAAAAAGATTAGGTTGCGTGTCTATTATTATTTTCAAAAGAACATTTTCGTAGATTTACATTTTCAAAAATGAGAAGTGCTCTATGAAAGATGCTGATCTAATCAAGGAACTGAAAAGTAATAACAAGAACTCGGTCAATCAACTCTATAGCGAATATAGTGATCGGTTATACCGATTTATATTTGGTTATTTGAAAACCGAAGAAGATACCCTTGATTTGATTCAGGAGATATTCATTAAAATCTGGAATAATCGGAATTCCTTAAAAGAAGACACTAGCTTCGAGTCCTATCTTTTTACGATAGCAAAAAATACTATTATTTCAACCTTCAGAAAAAAGCTTTCTGAAAAAGAATATTTCGAGTACGTAAAACAAAAGGCTGTTAAGAATTCGAGCGAAACTGAGAAACAGGTAGATTACAACTTATTGTCAGAGAAAGTACAGTTTTATGTAAACGAACTCCCCGAACAAAGAAAGCGCATTTACACATTGAGTGCAGAAAAAGGATACACCAACAAAGCGATTGCGGAGGAATTACAAATTTCAATTAAAACAGTCGAAGACCATATTACAAAGGCTCGCCGATATTTACAGGACAATTTAAAAGAGTACGGCTTTGTGGCCATACTCTTTCTTAATATGTTTATCTAGTAACAAACTAATTTTGAACTCATTCTGTAAAACGATTCAAATAGAAGAAAAATCAATTTTTCACGTAACGGGGTAATTTTCAACAAAAATTGGTATCTAAAAAGTTCTCGCAACATTCACTAGTTTAAAATGAACACCGAAAAGGATTCTGGTTTCAAAACTACATTCAATTTATTGCGTGAAGTTTCAATCGATTGTTTTTTAGGCACAATTAAATTCGGCTTATCCAACGTGTTTTCAACCTCTAAGTCAGCTTTCAATAAAATTTGCTCTCCACTTTTAACTTCCTGTTTCAACTTACTAAAATCAAAATCAACAGTTCTGGACTCTTTTGAAGTATTCGCAACCTTAATTATCAGCTGATTTTTATTTTCATCAATTACGGCACTTGCATACAACCCGTTTTGGCCGATCACGTTTTCCTTATTCAGTTTTACTTGTAACGCTTCGGTCCCTTTGTTTAAGCTGTACAATTGTTGCACATAGTAATTTGCTGATTTTACCGAACGTAAATTGTCAAACCAAATCATATCAGGCTTCCATTGCCAGGCATCAACGTGAGCAAACAAAGGCGCATAAGTCGCCAGATGAACAACATCAGCATTGCGTTCCAAACCAGTCATAAAAGCAGCTTCGCAAAGTGCAGAGTAAAATGAATTTTTCTTCTCCGGATAATCGTGGCAAGCATATTCTCCCGCAAACACTTTAGGTCCTTTCCGGCTATAATTATCATAGCGTCCGGCATTACTTAAAAACCATTCCGGGTCTTTATAATAGTGTTCATCAACCAAGTCAGCATCCAGCTCCTTCATCTTGCTCCAAAGGTAGTCAAACCGTTCTCCATCGGCACTCGGACCAGAAGAACCGATAACAAGCATGTCAGGATATCTGGCATTTATGGCATCAATAAACTGCTTTAAATGCTCCGGAAAATCTTCGCCCCATTGCTCGTTTCCAATTCCAATCATTTTCAGATCATAGGACTCCGGGTGCCCCATTTCAGCACGAACTTTTCCCCATTTCGAATCGACCGGGCCATTGGCAAATTCAATTAAATCCAAGGCATCCTGAATATACGGAGTCAAATCTTCGGCTACTTCTTCAGTAGCATATTGGCACGCAATTCCGCAGTTTACAACGGGCAAAGCGTCAGCTCCTAAATCTTCACACAACTGAAAATACTCGAAGAAACCCAATCCGTACGATTGAAAATAATCGGGCGTAAACCGATGTTGGAATTCATAATTCCAACGGTTCTCGTTTATTGGGCGATTTTCAACAACACCAACTGAATTTTTCCACTGGTAACGAGTAGCCAGTGAGTTCCCTTCAATAATACATCCTCCGGGAAAGCGAAAAATACCTGGATCCAAATCAGCCAAAGCCTGAGCTAAATCCTGACGCATGCCATTTTTGCGACCTTTAAATGTTTTTTCAGGAAACAACGAGACATGTTCAATATCGATTGCTCCGAACGATCGCAAATCAATGCGCAGCCTTGAGTGGGCATCAGTTTGCAAAGGTGTTAATGTCAATGTATATTTTTGCCATTCATCCGAATCAACCGCAATGTCGTCTTTCGCAATGATGTCCATCCCTGACGAAATCAGTTCAACTCTGAGCTTTCCTTCCTTTGAATCAATATTTCTGGCATAGAAGCTGAGATTGTAACTTTCATCCTTCTTAAGCCCAATCCCACGAAATCCTTCATTAATAATTCCGGTTCCGGTTAACAAGCCTGTGTTATTCAACCTCAAATAATGTGGGTTACGCTCAAATGGTGCATCCTCCGTCCGCACATCAACTTTCCCATAAGTGAGCCAACCCATTGTCGGCGAGTTCAAAAATTCAAATGAGCGATTTTTAACCAACTCTGCATACAGTCCGCCATCGGCTGCAAAATTAATATCCTCGAAGAAAACACCATACATATTTGATTGAATGGGAATTTCCTTTTTAGGTTTCGTAATTTTAATTTCAAACACATTCTCTTGCGCTTTTAATTGAATGGAAAAAGCAATGAAAAGCATTAGAATAAATAGATTCTTTGTTGTCATGATTTATCTTTTAGTAGTTGTGTTTTTTTGACTTTTGACACTGATTACAAAAGTAGCAATTCAATAAGAGTATTTTTTACTTTTTAAACCTATTTTAGAACATCGTATAATATTTACATTCATTTAACGTATATATACGTCACGATTTTAGTTTATGACGTATATTTGCGTCAATAAATTAAAAGTAATGACGTACGCCAAAGTAGAACTTTTTGACCAAGACTTGCAGTTAGCGGCAAGCTATTTCAAAGCCCTTTCGCACCCTGCCCGTTTAGCAATCCTGAAATACCTAACCGAATCAAGAGTCTGCATTTCAGGCGATATTTCAAATGAGTTGCCATTAAGCAGAACAACGGTAAATCAACACTTAAAAGAGTTGAAAGAAATTGGTTTGATCCAGGGAACAATTAATGGATCGAAAACTAATTATTGCTTGAATAAAGCGAAAATTGGGGAAATGAAACAAGTGTTAAACAAATTTACCGATAGCGTGCAATTACCTGAAGATTTCTCCTGTAAAAGCTAATTTCAAATAGATACAAGATCAAATTTTAAAAAGTATGAAAGTATTAATACTCTGCACCGGCAATAGTTGCCGCAGCCAAATGGCTCATGGATTTTTGCAATCCTTCGATCCGTTAATAACAGTATGTTCGGCTGGAACTGAGGCTTCCGGTAAGTTGAATAAAAAAGCAGTTCAGGTCATGTCGGAGATTGGCATCGACATCAGCCAACACACCTCTGATCCGGTTGATAAGTACCTGAATGATGAATGGGACTATGTAATAACAGTTTGTGGAGGAGCTAACGAAAGTTGTCCGGCTTTTATCGGCAAGGTAAAACATCGCTTGCATATTGGGTTCGACGATCCGTCGCATGCCCTGGGAACCGACGAATTTATTATGAGTGAGTTTTATCGGGTTCGCGACGAAATTAAAGCCCGTTTTCATGAATTCTATCTACAAAATATAAAATAAGCATGGCGAAGAAGAAGCGCTTGTCATTTTTAGACCGTTACCTGACACTTTGGATTCTGCTCGCAATGGCTGCCGGTGTTTTTATTGGATACCTGAAACCAGAAGTCGGCAACTTCTGGAACGGCTTTCAGGCGGGAACAACGAATGTCCCACTTGCCATTGGGTTAATTTTAATGATGTATCCGCCACTGGCAAAAGTTCGCTATGAAGAGCTGGGATTAGTTTTCAAAGATGTCAAACTGCTGGGGATTTCACTGATCCAAAACTGGCTGATCGGCCCTTTCCTGATGTTTGCTTTGGCTATTCTGTTTTTGCATGACTACCCGCATTACATGGCCGGAGTAATTCTAATTGGGCTGGCACGATGTATTGCCATGGTAATTGTGTGGAACGATTTGGCCGAAGGAAATCGCGAATACGCCGCTGGCCTGGTCGCCTTCAATTCCATTTTTCAGATTTTGTTCTTTTCAGTTTACGCCTGGGTATTTCTTGGTATTTTGCCCGGCTGGTTGGGTTTACAAAATCTCGAAATCAATATTACCATCGGACAAATCGCCGAGTCCGTTTTAATTTACCTTGGAATTCCTTTTGGTGCAGGCTTTGTAACCCGCTTCAGCTTAATTCGAATAAAAAGCGAAGAATGGTACAAAACAAAGTTTTTACCTAAAATCAGTCCAATCACTTTAGTTGCATTGCTTTTTACAATCTTCGTCATGTTTTCATTAAAAGGCGAATACATCGTAAAAATTCCACTCGACGTGGTTCGCATTGCAATACCGCTGATAATTTATTTCGTCATCATGTTCTTAGTTTCCTTTCTGATCGGTAAACGTTCCGGCGCTGACTATTCTAAAACAACGTCCGTCTCGTTTACAGCAGCATCCAATAATTTCGAACTGGCCATTGCCGTTGCCGTTGCCGTATTTGGCATTAACTCCGGTGAAGCTTTTGCTGCCGTAATAGGTCCATTAGTAGAGGTTCCCGTATTAATTGCACTGGTGAGTGTTGCACTGTGGTTCAAGCGAAAATACTTTACAAATCTCTCCATTCAAAACGGATAATACTTGCTCCAAAAATGAAAAAAGCTGTTGGTCTTGCTCGACCAACAGCTTTTTTTTTACGAAATAATTGCTAGCCTCTTATTTGTGTTTTAATATTGTTTATTGTATTGTTTGAAAAACTATATTTGGAACGAAAAATAAGACTAACGAAAAACATAAAATACGACAGTTTAGCATGAGAAAATGGCGCATTGAAGACACAGAAGAACTTTATAATATTAATGGTTGGGGAATCAACTTTTTTTCGATTAATGACAAAGGTAACGTGGTTGTTACTCCTAAAAAAGATGGAGTTGAAATTGACCTTAAAGAATTAATTGACGAACTACAAGTAAGAGATGTTGCTGCTCCAATGCTGCTTCGTTTTCCCGATATTCTGGATAGCCGTATTGAAAAAATGTCTAGTTGTTTTAAAATTGCTTCGGAAGAATACAACTATAAAGCACAAAACTTTATCATCTACCCGATCAAGGTCAATCAAATGCGACCGGTTGTCGAAGAGATTGTCAGTCACGGAAAAAAATTCAACATTGGACTAGAAGCCGGCTCAAAACCAGAGTTACATGCTGTAATTGCAACCAATACAAATAACGATTCGCTTATTATTTGCAATGGTTACAAAGACGAAGATTACATTGAACTGGCTCTGCTAGCTCAAAAAATGGGACGCCGGATTTACATCGTTGTTGAAAAATTGAATGAGCTAAAACTAATTGCCCAAATTGCGAAACGACTGAAAGTGAAACCCAACCTTGGGATTCGGGTAAAACTGGCCAGTTCTGGAAGCGGAAAATGGGAAAACTCAGGCGGCGATGTCAGTAAATTTGGATTAACATCGAGCGAGCTTTTGGAAGCAATGGACTATTTGAGTGAGCAAAAATTGACCGACTGTCTCAAGTTGGTTCACTTTCATATTGGTAGTCAGGTGAATAAAATACGTCGTATAAAAATTGCCTTGCGCGAAGCTTCACAGTTTTATGCTCAAATGTGCCTGAGTGGATTCAATATCGAATTTGTAGATATCGGTGGTGGCCTTGGTGTAGATTACGATGGCACCCGATCGGCAAATAACGAAAGTAGCGTAAACTACAGTATTCAGGAATATGTCAACGATGCAATCTCTACCATGGTTGATGTCAGCAATAAAAACAATATTCCACACCCCAACATCATCACAGAATCAGGCCGTTCATTAACTGCACATCACTCTATTTTAATATTTGAGGTATTAGAATCAGCCTCGCTTCCGGAATGGGATGATGATGAAGAACTACATCCGGAAGATCATGAGTTGGTCAAAGAGCTTTACACGCTCTGGGATGCGATTAATCAACCACGGATGCTGGAGATTTGGCACGATGCCCAGCAAATTCGTGAAGAAGCACTTGACCGTTTCAGCCTTGGAATGCTTGACTTGAAAACCCGCGCCCAGGTAGAACGCTTGTTTTGGTCAATCGCACGCGAAATTCACGAGATGATTGGAAAAATAAGGCACGTACCTCACGAATTAAACCAATTAGAAAAACTGCTGGCCGATAAATATTTCTGCAACTTTTCATTGTTTCAGTCTTTACCCGACTCGTGGGCTATCGACCAGATATTCCCCATTATGCCAATACACAGATTGGATGAAAAACCGGACCAATCAGCGACCTTGCAAGATATTACTTGTGATTCGGATGGTAAGATTGACAATTTCATTGCCACACGAAACTTGTCGCATTATCTTCCTGTGCATAAACTAAAGACAAAAGAACCATACTATATCGGCGTATTTTTGGTAGGTGCCTATCAGGAAATTTTAGGTGACTTGCACAACTTGTTTGGTGATACGAATGCCGTTCACGTATCGGTTGATAAAGATAATTACTCGATTGATCAGATTATTGATGGAGAAACCGTTGCCGAAGTATTGGACTACGTGCAATACAATCCAAAGAAAATGGTTCGTACCGTCGAAACCTGGGTAACCTCTTCGGTTAAAGCTGGGAAAATTTCAGCTGCCGAAGGCAAGGAATTCTTGTCCAATTACCGTTCTGGATTGTACGGCTACACTTATTTAGAATAGAACAATAAATTACGATATATAGCAAAAGGCCTTTCACTCTGAAAGGTCTTTTTGGTTTATTTCTCCCCCACAACCACAAAGCTTCATATTCCATTAAACTTATTAATCTCCCATTCAGTTTTTCTTTCATTTATTGTATTTTCGTAAGAATTCATGACTAAATAATATGGAAGAGATAAAACATTTTGAAATGTTTGTTGACACCGGGGGTACTTTTACCGATTGTATTGGAATATGTTTGCTAACGTTCTTGTATAACCGTCAGTTACGGGATTAAAGTTAATGATTTTCGGTTAAGAGCTGGCGTTAGCAATTCCGAGTGGATTCGGACGTAGTCGAATCCGCCGTAATTGCGGTTATACATTGTTACCTGCAATTTTTATTTTACAAGTATTTTCTTAAATATTCAGCAGTAGCAGATTTTTTGTGATTTAATAATTTTTCTACTGTTCCTTCAAATATTACTTTTCCGCCATATTTTCCTGCACCTAAGCCCATATCAATAATCCAATCGGCTTTGGAAATAATATCTAGATTATGCTCAATGACAATAATCGTGTTTTTTTGGTCAACAAGCCTGTTGAGTATCAACATTAATTTTTCGGTATCAGACGGGTGCAATCCTGTACTTGGCTCATCCAATACGATCATACTGTGTTCATTATCAAGCTCCTTTGTTAATTTCAAACGTTGTCTTTCACCACCTGATAAAGTATTTAATCGTTGCCCCAATTTAAGATAGTCTAAGCCTAATTCGATTAATAAATCGAATTCCTCCATAAAGTCTTTGTTGTTAAAAAACGATTTTGCTTCTAAAGTCGTCAAGTCTAAGACTTCTGTAATATTTTTATCTTGATAGGTGTAATTCAATACTTTTGGCTGAAAACCACTACCAATGCAAACTTCACAAGGAGCTTCTATATCATCCATAAAGGCTAAATCTATTTTTTTTACTCCAAGACCTTTACAGTTAGTACAACCTCCTTCGCTATTACTGCTAAAAAGTTTGATGCTCACATTATTGGCTTTAGCAAATAAGCGTCTTATTTTATCAGAAAGGCCTAAATAGGTCAATAAATTGGATTTTGAACTGCCTCTAATCTGTGATTGATCAATAATTTTAGTTTTTGGATATTGCGTTGGTAGTACCCTGCTAATAAGCGTACTTTTCCCTGACCCCGCAACACCTGTTACGACAGTTAAGAGGTTTGTGGGAATCTCTACGGATACATTTTTCAGGTTGTATAAATTGGCACTAGAAACTTTTATGGTGTCTTTTATTTCTCTTGGATTCTGATTGATTCCCCTTTGAAGTGAAAAATATTGACCTGTTTTGCCTTTTGAATTTTTTAAATTTTGAAAATTACCTTCATAAATAATTTCACCACCGTTTACACCCGAAAGTGGTCCTAAATCTACAACATGGTCAGCTAATTTTATCAAATCTGGGTCGTGCTCAACAATTAGAACGGTATTGCCTTTTTCTTTTATCTGCTGAATAATTTGCGAGATATTGTCTAAATCTTTTGGATGCAGCCCAATGCTTGGTTCATCAAATATGTACAACAAGTCTTCTAAGCTATTCCCCAAATGCCTTACCATTTTAATTCGTTGCGATTCGCCACCCGAAAGGGAAGTGGTTACTCTGTCTAACGTCAAGTATTGAAGACCAATGGTAACCAAGTTTTGCAGTTTTTTTGTCAGTTCGTTGATTACGGTTTGGTAAGTATCGGATGAGATGGATTGTATAAACAACAATAAATCATCAATCGGTAGGGAACTACAATCGGCAATATTTTTACCCTTAATTTTGCAAGACAAAATTTTACCATTCAACCGTTTACCCAAACAGTGAGGACAAACTTCAGTAGTAATAATTTTCTGTAAATCCTTTTTTCGCCGTTTTTCTTCTTTCGAATTCTTATTCAGGAAACCTCTTTCAATTCTCGGTAAAACTCCTAAATATTTTACTGTTTTACCCCAATCTTTTGAGGGGTTTTTAGGTTTATGTTCTTCCGAATGGAGCAATAAATCCCATTCTTCATCGGTATAATCCTTCAGTTTTTTGTCATTATCGAAATACCCTGAATCCACATAACGCAACCAACGATAGCCTCCAGGTTGAAAAGTAGGAAATTGGATGGCCCCTTCATTTAACGATTTATTCTTGTCAAATAATACTTGTGTATTTATACTGTTGATAACGCCTAAACCATTACAGTGAGAGCACATTCCTTGCGGATGATTGAACGAAAATATATTTGAATACCCAACAAAAGGTGTACCTATTCTAGAAAAAAGTAATCGTAACGAAGCGTAAATGTCTGTTGCAGTTCCAACAGTTGAGCGCGCATTTCCGCCTAAACGCTGTTGGTTGATGATAACAGGAACGTTGAGATGCTCTATTTTATCTACGTCGGCCACGCCAAACCGCAACATCCGGTTTCTAGCAAAACTATTCTGGGTTTCATTGATTTGACGTTGAGCTTCTGCTCCAATAGTTTCAAAAACCAAAGATGATTTTCCCGAACCAGAAACTCCCGTAAATACATTTATTTTATTCTTTGGTAATTCTAAAGTTAGGTTCTTTAGGTTGTTTTGTCTTGCTCCGGTTATTTTTATTTCTTTCATTTTTTCATTAAAATTGCTCCAATTTCTTATGATTGAATTGGGCAATATCCATTTCTTTAAATTCTGACTAACGTTAAAAATTGTAATTGTGGCTCAGAGAGTTACCTAATCCAATTTCGTCAGGTTTTATGTCAAATTTAGCGATTTGTTTTTTAATTCTTTTGGCGATACCCATCTTTTTTTTGGTCGAGAAAGAGGTATTGAGAAGGTGAATTATATGGCACATTTTTTACGATCATTGTCCAGATTATTGTGGCCAGCTTTCTGACCGTGGCGCTCACAGCTGCTTGCCTTCCTTTACGGTATGCAATCCGTTTAAAGAAGTCGGAAAGATGGATGTCTTTTAAATTGCCGATGGCATTTACCGAGTGCCTAAGGGCAATTTTCAGCCGGTTGCTGCCTTTGGGTATTTTGTTGCTGAGGATTTTCCCACCGGATATTTTATTGTTTGGGGCCAATCGTAACCAGGAGCAAAACTGTTTTGCGGTTTTAAACTTTTTAAAGCCATCGATCCCAATTTCGCTCATTGTCTAGTCCTAGAATACGGCTACAGGTTAAACATTAATTTTAAGCTACATTTTTAAACACTGCGTTTGGTGTTTTATACCCTAAAGATAAATGAAGCCTTTTATTATTATATAGTTTAATAGCATTTTTTGTAGCACGTTTTGCATGGCTGGTTGAAAAGAAGCACTGGTCGAGATAGAACTCATCTTTTAAAATACCGTTAACTCTTTCAGCAACTGCGTTTTCATAACAATGATTTTCTTCTGTCATACTTATGTTTATTCCTTTTCTTTTTAACTCATTTACATACATATGGCTGCAATACTGCACCCCTCTGTCGGAGTGATGTATAAGTCCGGCCGCTGGTCTTGTATGCCACAGGGCCTTTTTGAGGGCCCGTAGGCATCCCGACAGCTCCAGGCTATCGCTGATGTCGTGTCCGATTATTTTCCGTGAATACAAGTCTGTAATCAGCGCTAAATAACAAAAGCCTTTTACGGTTCTGATGTATGTAATATCAGAAACCCATACCTGGTTTGGTTTTGTGATTTCCAACTCCTTGATAAGATTGTTGTATTTATGGAAATGGTGATATGAATTGGTTGTTTTAGCATACGCCCTTTTCCGTTTCACCAGCATATTATTCGCTCTGAGTATATTAAACAGAGAGTCCCTTCCAAGTTTAATCTGTTTGGCCTCAAAAGAGGGTTGCAGTGTTTCGTGTAGCTTACGTACGCCCACTCTGGGTTGCTCTTTCCGTTCTTCTTTTACAAGCTGTATTACTTGCGATTCAACTGATTTGTAGCGTTCCCAACGCTTAATGTATTTATAGAATGCATCGCGTTTTAGGTGGAATAGGGCACATACCTCCGACATGCTTGCTATACCCGTTTGTTTTGTTGTTGAGGTAGCTTTCATCAGGGCTTGATGTTTAAGTTTTTTTTAGTTCCTCAACACTTTTGTAGCCTAAGTTTTCGGCAGCCACTTCCAAATACGAATCTTGTACGAGCTTGTCTAAATCCTTTTTAATCAAGAGTTTTTTTAGCTGCTCAATTTCTTTTTGAAGTTCTTTTAAGCGGCTGATCTCATCTTTTGTTTGTACCATAATACGCGTATTCATTAAATCTTTGCGGTCGTACTTTCGTACCCATTCATTGATTGTACTTGACTGTATCCCATAAATCCGGGATAATTGTCTTTTTGAGTATTTACCCGTGCTAAGTTCGGCTAAAATTTTGAGTTTAAAACTCTCGCTGTAACGCCGTGTTACTCCATCATTTTTATACATATCTACTTTTTTAGTGTAGACATATTTTAGGACGACACAAACTTACCGCTAACGGCTCGAATATGCGTAGTGCGGGATTTCAATGCGCTTCGCTATCAAACCGCTACATTGTTTTTTAAATATATTAATTTTCAAATTTACCACATCAACCCAAATTACGTATATTTATTGTTGTGCTTAGTTTTTTAAAATTTTACTTATCAATTAATCTTTATGAAGTTGTTACTCGATGTACTTTTATCAAAAAAACAGGAGCAGATTTATTTCTTATTCCGGGAAACGTTCAAATTTATATATTTTTTCCAGCGACTCATCCCAACTTGCTTTATTTGAAATGAAAATATGTGCATTAGGTCTTTTTTCTAATTCAGTATCTAAACATCCTGCTGGAACTACTAACAGTTTGCCGTCCATTTGCAAATTAGGTAGAGCAGAACCACAATTTGCACAAAAGGCTTTCACATGATTACTTTTATGTGGTTGAAATATCTTAATTTCTGTTTCCGTTTTTATCCATTCTAATTTTGCTGTTGTGGAAAACAAATTTGCAGCATGAGCCGACCCAGTGTCTTTCCTACAATACCTGCAATGACATAAATAAAAACTCTCAAAATCACCTATAACTTTAAATTTAATTCTTTTGCATAAACAAGAACCTAAGTATTCCATATAATAAACCGCTTATAAATTTAGTTAATATCCATTTTCCCCTATGCTCTATTATCTTTATTATTTACACTTTCCTATCTTATCTTTAAGAAACTCGCGTCTCTCCTTCTAAATTAAACCTAACAGTTTTGAGTATGGACAGTTGCGGGCTAGTTTGTCATGTTGTGTCTGCTTAAAATAAATATAACTAAAAACATCAAATATCGAATCATTAATTAGCCGCAATTGGCCATACGCCTTGCTATCCAACGTTTAGCTAGTTCCATTCGATTGCTAAATTTTTTAAGACCACTTCTAAATCGTCACTTTTATATGTGTTTGCTTTTTTTGAATAAAAGTCCATTATTATTATTTTAATCATCGGGGTACCTTCAACTATTTGATCAAACGTTACTGTGAATTTAGTTGGGACATTCTTGTATAGTTTTTCTAATTTATGTGTATCTCCACCGATAGTCATGTTATATGTGATTATTTTATTGCCTTGAGGATCAAAACTCATAGCTTTATGTTTTTGAAGAGATCTTGTTGTTCCATTATTCACTAATACTCCTTCGACTATTACTTGACCCGTGTTCGAATTACCTTTAACTGCATTTATTTTAAATTCTACATCTTTAATTTCTGTTGAAATTTCCGAATTTAATAGGTTCAATGTTTTCTTGAAGTATTCAATATCTTTTTCTAAACCCGATATATCATTTTTCAGTTCTGTAATCGTTTTATTTTTATCGGTTAATTGAGTTTTTAATTCGTCACAATTTTCCTGGGCAAAGCTCATTTTTGTACATAAAAATGTCAACACAAGAAGTAAACTGATTTTTTTCATAATTTTTTTATTAATTTAAATTTCGATTTTAATAATAGTTACTAACGGTCGACGCTATGAGTAGTTGCAAGGGTTAGCACGTAATTTTGCAAGTATGCATTAAACTGAAAATTTACGAGGATTTTCAGAAGTAGGCGAAAAAAAGCAATTACTTATAGCCATTCTTAGGCAATGTTTTTTATATCCGTTCATAAGAGGTTGCATCTTCAGTAGAAACTAAGAACTTGATTTTGCCTGTTTTATCTCTACCGAAATAAAGCATTTCCTTCCCATCGCCACTTACAAAAATGTCTTTTTCACGCATATGATAATTCTCGCCTCCAATTATCAAAATACTGTCTTTCATTTTAATTTCAATTGGATTACCTCTTTGCCAAGCACCTTTTTCAAACTCCTCTTGGCTACAGGTATGGCAAAAAACGCCATCGTAATAATTTCCTGCATATTCACTTAAATTCTCATCTACAGGGGTATTGGTAACTTCAAAAAGTGGCGCTTTTTTTATTTCGTAAAGCTCAAATACGGTATTGAAAATTTTCCAGATTGAAACACCACCACCTCCAGATTCTGGGTTACGGTTAGCCACGACAAATATTCCTAAGTTTAGTTCAGGCGTTAAATTTAAATTACAGGTAGTTCCAATCATAGAACCTCCGTGTCCCAAAGTTCTTACATTAAAAGCATCTGGTCTAGTTCCAAATACAGTTCCTTCCCATAAACCGTGTGACATTCCTACAAATTCAGGATGCGGTCGAAATTGTGGTGAATAGATGTTATTCATCATTTTCTCAGAAAATAATTGACCATGCTCATTACTACCGTTACTTGTTAATGCTTGTAAAAGTCTGCTCATATCCGTTACTGAAGCATCAATAGAAGATGCAGGCAGGGTTACATATAGTTCATAAGGTGTAGTAAAATACTTTTCATCTTTATAACCGTGACCGCTAGCAAGTAAATGTATATTTTCATCATTTACTTCTACTGAAGATAAATTCATACCTAACGGCTTAAACACAAGTAGGTCCATTGCCTCTGGATAAGATAAACCTGTAACTTTTTCAATGATTACACCAGCCAAAGTACTCCCATAAGTGTCATAGGTGAAATGCTGCCCAGCTGGCCTAATACGTCTGATATTTCCGTCTTCTAGATACGCCGAGATTGTAGGTCGCTTTTTTTTACGTTCTTTTAATGGAAGCTCGTATTCTCTAACTTCACGGTTGATGCCAATTTGGTCTAATCCGCCTGTATGCGTGAGGATGTGTTTAACTTTTAATGTATCTTGTAAATTATAAGGATTCTCTATTTTATTAAAATAATCATTGACAGGTGACTCATAGCTTAGTTTTCCTTGGTCTATGAGTTTTGTGAGGGCAAACATTGTTAGTGCCTTAGAAACAGAACCAATTCTAAAAATAGTTGAGTCTACATCTACATTTTTATTCGTTTTAATACTTGCAACACCAAACCCTTTTTTGTATAAGATTTTACCATTTTGCACGATTACCACAGCAACACCAGGAAGATGCTCTTCTTCCATTTTTCTCAATAGCGTACTATCAACTTTGTTGGTTAAGGCACTAATGAATTCAGGTGATATTTCATTTGAAGTGGTTTGTTCATTCTTTTCTTTGGACTGACAAGCCATTAAAAAAAAGATAGCAATAAGAATAAGCCCATAAGTTGGTTTGAAATATTTAATGAATGTCATTTTTTTCTTTTTTAAATATTACCAACGGACAAATATATGCAAATGTGGACGATTGCAGATTTCAAGCTTATCAAACCGTTACAGTTTTGAAGAGGGCTACAACCGCTGGATCTACTACTGTATCGCCCATTTTGTATATACAGTGCTACAAACGTAATTCTTATTCTAAATTTCTTGCAATCCGAAATCCAAGGTCATCTATTTTATAAGCAGTCGGATGACTTCTCCTTCGATTTGTCGCTAAACAACCACGCTCATCATCATTCCAACCGCCACCTCTAATTATTCGATAAGATCCGTACACCGTCTCATCATAAATATCAGAACACCATTCCCATACATTTCCTAACATGTCAAATAGTCCCCATTTGTTTGGTTCTTTCTGTCCAATCTCGTGTGTCTCATCATTTGAATTTTCTTTAAACCAAGAAATCGTTTTAATTTCGCCATATCTTGGAACAGTCTGTCCTGCTTTACAAGCATATTCCCATTCTGCATCAGTAGGAAGTCTGTATCCATTTGAATATTCTTTAATTCTATAATCACTGTTTTCGTTGTCAATCAAATAGTAAGGTTCCAATCCAGCTTTTTCAGAAAGGGTATTGCAAAAATTCACACTATCTAACCATGAAACAGTTTCTACAGGTCGCCTGTTTCCTTTAAATATACTTGGATTTCTGTTTGTTACTTCTTGAAATAAATCCTGAGTTACTAAATATTTTGACAAGTAAAACGAATCAATAGTCTCATTCCATTTTTGCTTTGTCCTATCATCTCTCAACGATATTTCTCCTCTTGGAATTTCAACCAACAATTCAGATAACCAGAGTTTTATGTCAATTTTAGTATTAATCATTTTAATTCTTAATCATCGCAAGTTTCAATTACGCAATCTCATTTTTATGTTTCGTAACGTCTCATATAAAAACAGTGCGAGCTCACAAGCTTGATTGTCTGCAGGACAATCAGGCGCTGCCAACGAGCAGGGAGTTTCGATTTGAGACAGGTTTGAGCATTGTTTTTATATATTGTTGGTACCAGTTGTTTTCTGAGTCTTATTGTAATTTACTACAATAGAGGAAAAGGATGCTTTAGGATCATATAAGGCTTGAATTTCCCCCCAGTCAAAAGACCTCTTTTGTCCAATTTCATTTGTCAACCATTGCTCAAATTTCTTTAGTCGGTTTTGTTCCTTTTCTGCTGACCAATTTTCGTAACCATAATCAGATAGGTCAGAATCTTTTGGATCTACGGTGAAATCTAAACATTGTAAATCCCCTTCATTAAATGCTAAGCCGATGTGGTATTGAGCAATGTCCGATTCTACAGCTTTTAACCTGATCCATTTCCACCCATTCTTCATATCGTCCACAGACTTTTGAAGATCATCAGTCAGAGCCATAGCGTCGCTAAAGTTCATTTCTGGGGAAGCATTTAAAGTAGAGGTAAATCGGATTTCTCCTGTTTCTTTATTTATCATTTTTCAATTGGTACCAAGATATTTATAAACCAACCAGTACGTTTATCTCTCTTTTAGCAATGACTAATTTAAAGTATTTTTAATTGATTTAAAAGCATTTATAGCGACATATACATAAATTCCCGTAGATTTTTAGGATTAGTTTGGCCTTCAACACTCAACCTGGATTACTCTCAACACTCCCCTAGCCTAACGACTACTATTAAAATACTCACCAAAGAATAAACTACCACATAACTGGCCAATCAATAGGATCTTCATTTTAGGTCGTACTGACCACACGAAGACTCTTAGTTATTGGGTGTAGTTTTTTTAATACGATATTATATTTGTTGATGGTAATATCTGTTTAAGAGAATTTAATTCCTCATTAGAATAATTATTTCCTCGTATTACCAATTCATAAAGAGTATCTGACAAGTTAGCCATGGTTAAAGGAAAATGACTAATTGTATTATAGCTCAAATCAACTTGAGAAATTTTGGGTAAATTCCCAAAACTATTAGGAATAACACTTATATCATTATGATATGCTCTGAAAGTTTTTAAGCTTTCTAGCCCCCCAAAGCTATCTGGTATTTCTTTTAAGTTCATACTATTAATGGATAACCATTCTAAATTTTTTAAATTGCCAATATCCGTTGGCAGGTATTCTAAATCCCCATGCAATTGTAAGCTTTTGAGATTAGTTAAATTACTGAAGGACTTTGGTAGTGTTGTGAATTTTCCTGCAATTCTAACATTTTCAAGATTGATTAAATTCCCAAACTCATCTGGCAATTGATTTATCATACTCCCCCCCGTAATTTCTAGATTCTTAAGGTTTATTAAATTTGTAAAACTGTCAGGTAATGACTGAAACTTTGCATGTAACCACAATGTTTCCAAATTAGTTAATTTCCCAAAATCGTCGGGTAAAACCGGTGTATCTGTATAAATGGTAAAAAAACAAATCGGAAAATCCTTTCAGCTGTCCTACTTCGTCTTTTGTTTCGACTACAGACAAATAATATATTCATCAAACTTGTTTTATTGATTTGTAACGTTCATCAGTCCAGATGAAGTTTGATGACGTGATATATTCTATTCCTGCATCTTCTAATTTTTTGATGCTTTCCATTGTCAGGTTTGTTGTCAGAATCAAATAGTTATTTTTTATCAAGTCCAATTTTGAAATAATTTTCTCGAGCTCTCTCGATAACACAACATCATTTCGGTCAGTTTTGAATGACACAACTTTTTTCCCAATATGATTTTTATTCATCAGTCCAACAAACCCGTTTGGGACTTTATGAAAATCATTTTTGTCGTTAATTGATATTGTTTGAAATTTTATCGTTTCTCAAATTGCATACAACGTGTTTGGCTATGGTTTCGTTGCGTGAAAATCCGCGAGGATTTTCCGCCGAAAACCGAAGATAGCAAATTTGCGAGGACTTTCCGTGAGGAAAGTCAGAAGCAATGAACTATAGCCGGTGTTGACATTAGTTTTTTTACTCATTCAGTATTTTAGTTAGTTTTGGAAATTCCGTTTCCATTCTTTTATTATCCATTTTTCCATCGTAGTCATTGTCTCCATATTCAAGTCCAACAGCTATTAGTCCTTCAAATCCATTTAGTTCCGATTTTGGTATTTCTCTTAAAATATTTGCAAATTCGTTTTCACCAATTCGATAAATTATTTGGGTTAAAACGTAACCCAAATCATAAGAACTTGCTGCTCCACCATTCGGAAATATTTTTATTCCAATGATTGCGTTTTTATCTTTTTTCAGAGCGTGGTTAATCAAACTTTCCATTTTTATGTTTTCCGACAAAGATTGATGAACAAGCAAAGTGTCGCTAATAATAATTCCATCAACTTTTTCTTTTTTGCAGCTGATTATTGTCAAAATCACAAATAGAAAAATGATTTTTTTTACCATAAATAAGGTTTTGCAAAGTAGAGCCAACCACACCATAAAGTCCAGAAGCAACTAAATAAAAGTCCGATTATGAAGAATATTATTCGCAGTTTTTTAATTCCGACTTTATTTTTCAGATAATACCAATCAAATAATTCTAATAAGATTCCTAATGAGTAAAAAATATTTGCTCCAATTCCCCAAACTATAATTCCGATTGTGTCGTCTAAAGTCCAAAAGTATTCTCCTCTTGAAAGTCCATCATAAATAGCAAAAATTCCGAAAAGTCCAACAGCGACATTATAAATCCATCTTTTAGATTCCCACCATTTTATATTCGATTTTAGTTCTTCTATTGTCATTTTTTCAAATGTCTAGTCCTAGAATACGGCTACAGGTTAAACATTAATTTTAAGCTACATTTTTAAACACTGCGTTTGGTGTTTTATACCCTAAAGATAAATGAAGCCTTTTATTATTATATAGTTTAATAGCATTTTTTGTAGCACGTTTTGCATGGCTGGTTGAAAAGAAGCACTGGTCGAGATAGAACTCATCTTTTAAAATACCGTTAACTCTTTCAGCAACTGCGTTTTCATAACAATGATTTTCTTCTGTCATACTTATGTTTATTCCTTTTCTTTTTAACTCATTTACATACATATGGCTGCAATACTGCACCCCTCTGTCGGAGTGATGTATAAGTCCGGCCGCTGGTCTTGTATGCCACAGGGCCTTTTTGAGGGCCCGTAGGCATCCCGACAGCTCCAGGCTATCGCTGATGTCGTGTCCGATTATTTTCCGTGAATACAAGTCTGTAATCAGCGCTAAATAACAAAAGCCTTTTACGGTTCTGATGTATGTAATATCAGAAACCCATACCTGGTTTGGTTTTGTGATTTCCAACTCCTTGATAAGATTGTTGTATTTATGGAAATGGTGATATGAATTGGTTGTTTTAGCATACGCCCTTTTCCGTTTCACCAGCATATTATTCGCTCTGAGTATATTGAACAGAGAGTCCCTGCCAAGTTTAATCTGTTTGGCCTCAAAAGAGGGTTGTAGTGTTTCGTGTAGCTTACGTACGCCCACTCTGGGTTGCTCTTTGCGTTCTTCCTTTACAAGCTGTATTACTTGCGATTCAAGCGACTTGCAACGTTCCCAACGCTTAATGTATTTATAGAATGCATCGCGTTTTAGGTGGAATAGGGCACATACCTCCGACATGCTTGCTATACCCGTTTGTTTTGTTTTTGAGGAAGCTTTCATCAGGGCTTGATGTTTAAGTTTTTTTTTTAGTTCCTCAACACTTTTGTAGCCTAAGTTTTCGGCAGCCACTTCCAAATAAGAATCTTGTACGAGCTTGTCTAAATCCTTTTTAATCAAGAGTTTTTTTAGCTGCTCGATTTCTTTTTGAAGTTCTTTTAAGCGGCTGATTTCATCTTTTGTTTGTACCATAATACGCGTATTCATTAAATCTTTGCGGTCATACTTTCGTATCCATTCATTGATTGTACTTGACTGTATCCCGTAAATCCGGGATAATTGTCTTTTTGAGTATTTACCCGTGCTAAGTTCGGCTAAAATTTTGAGTTTAAAACTCTCGCTGTAACGCCGTGTTACTCCATCATTTTTATACATATCTACTTTTTTAGTGTAGACATATTTTAGGACGACACAAAATTAACCACAACGGTAAATTGTATGAGTAGTGGCAGATTGCGTGGTATTTTCCTGTCAAACCGCTATGAAGTTTGAGCGGGCTACGAACCTTGATATTTACCTCCTTGCCTGCCATTACTTATACAAAATGTTGTGTGCCGTAATTTATTGACTATCATATTTTTCAATCAATTCTTTTGCTTCTTTACAATCTAATTTATCTGCTTGTTTTAAGTCAATCAAGCCATTTGAAATTTCTCCAAATTCACATTTGCAAAATCCACGATTCAGATAAAGATACTTATCCTCATGACCCAATTTTTGAGTATAATCAAAATCTTTAATTGCTGATTCCAATTCTTTAATCTTTTGACTTGATAATGCTCGATTATAATATGCCCAATGTCTTTTTGAATCAAGTTCTATTGTCTTTGTGTTATCTGATATTGACTCCTGATAATTCTCTAAGTAATAGTTTGCTAAGGCTCTATTATAAAAAGCATTTGGATTTTCAGATTTTATGTCAATTGACCGATTATAAAACTCAATTGCTTCTTTATGTTGTCCTTTTTTATCTAAAACGACACCAAGGTTGCACGTATTTGAAGAATCTACTTTTAATTTAATGGATTCTCTCAAATCTTTTTCAGCCTCATTTAGTTTGTTAATATTCATATATGCGACACCTCTTTGGTCAAGGTTTTGCCAAGTCTTTTCTAATTCAATCGAACGTGTTAAATATTCGATTGACTTTTCAATGTTTCCAGAGTCAATGAGCGCTAAACCTTTGTGATAAAAGAATCCGCTAAAATTTTGATACTCTAATTCAATTGAATCAAATTCATGAAGAGCTTTCTGTGGATTATTTAGATATACATTTGCAAAACCAGTCCAATAAGTCTTTTCAGTCAATTGAGGTTTTATAATTTTAATCAACTCTGCTTGTTCAATTATTTTTGAATAGTTTCCTGTTCTAGAAATTTCCTTAATATCATCAAGAATTTTCTGATTTCTACGATATAAATTTCGGTACCAATAATTCAAAATCTCTTTAACAATCAGAAGTCCAATTGCAAACAAGGAAAAATCAATAATCAGATATTTTTCATTTATAAATCCAATCTGGTCGTTGAGAAAATCAAGTATTATTATACCAAATAGAAATCCATAAATCAGTTTATTATTTCTCTTATTCGAAATCAAATTAAGTATTATCCAATCCATTTAGTTTGTTCTGTTTCGTTCATTTTTATGGTACACAACGGTCACTTGTATGTGGTCGGGCGGGATTTCTGGAAGAAATCGTGTCAGACCCGCAGGAAAGTAGGCGCAAGGTCTGACTTGTCAGACCGCTAAAACCCCCGCCTGCCATATACAATTCCTAAGTTTACATTTTCTTATCTTTTATCAATAAACAGAAAGAACGAAAGAGTGGAGTAAGGTTGAGTTACAATTTAGGCCATCAGAGCCTGTCAACAAAGATTATCACCACTCTTTTACTACTGCAATACGATCAGTTCTCTGGGCTAAAAGCCTGTTTTTAGGTTGCTATATTACCGTAGATTCGTTCTTTCATAATCTAATGGTTATGTATAAAAGTAAACATTTTATTGGAGTTGACATCTCAAAAGAGACATTCGATGTATGGGATTTATCAACAGGGCATCATTGTTACAGTAATGATTCAAAGGGTTTTCGCTTGTTTTACAAATTAATGAAGTCCAACACTCATTGCGTGATGGAATCAACCGGAAGTTATTACCAACAGCTTGCCGTTTTCCTCTACCAAAAAGGGATTGAAGTTTCTGTGGTAAATCCTTTAACCATTAAACGTTTTATTCAGATGAAGCTGCAGCAGAATAAAACCGATAAGAGTGATGCTCGAATGATTGCATTGTTTGCACAGGAACAGCCACTTAAACAATGGATTCCGGAACCTGAATACATCGAAAAGAGTAAGCAGCTTCAGAAAGTTGTAGTGTTATATTTAAAGCAGAATACAGCCTTAAAGAACCATATCCAGGGACTGGAAAGCAGGGGTGTTAAAACGGGCAGGATTATCACTTCATTGAAACGTCAGCTACGTCATGTTAAGGATGAGATTGTCCTTTTGGAACAGGAGATTGAAGTGCTTATAAAACAATACGATGGTGATTTATTGAGCAATATAACTTCTATTCCCGGAGTGGGAAAAAAGACTGCAATTTACCTGATAATTATGAGTAATGGCTTTCGGAACTTCGATAACTACCGTCAGGTATCCGCATTCTTTGGACTGGCACCTACGGAACATACTTCAGGTACAAGTATAAACGGGCAGTCCCGAATCAGTAAACGGGGCAATCCGAATATGCGCAACCATTTGTTTATGTGCAGTTTTACAGCCAGTAAATGCAATCCTCAGTGCCATGCATTGTATCAACGAATTGTAAACAAAGGAAAGTCAAAAAAGCTAGCTTTAATTGCTGTATGCAACAAATTGGTCAAACAAGCTTTTGCCATTGCCAAATCAGGGATACCATACGATCCGGCCTATCGAAGTACCATCATCGATCAATAATTTTTCTTTGGGAACAGCCCCCAAAAAAACAGGGTGTTTTAAATCAAAAATTATGGGTTTTTATTTGTTTTTAAGCTCAGTTCTTTGTTAGCGGTAGATTTTTATTATTAATTCTTAAGCATTTTCAAATAATCTTTTGCTTTCGTAATTCAAAGAAACATCTCGCTGTAGCTTGAATATCTGCTAAAGCGTTATGTGCTTCTTCAAATAAGGTTCCAAAAAGCGTGTAATGTAATTCAGATAGTTTTGGCCATTTATAACTTCCATAACGAAAAGGTGGAATGGCGCAATATTCGATTATAGACGGGTCTTTCATTGTGCAAAATTTTCTTCTTCCTATCAAGCAGTCATTACCCGTCACTCTGTAAAATTCACATCCAAGTATTTTTTCATCAAATTCCATATTGTGCGCAACTAAATATGTTGCTTTTTCACTTGACAGTTTAAAGCTGTCTAGAACAGATTTTAATTCAACACCTTCACGAAGTGCTCTTTCTGTTGTAATTCCGTGTATTTTTGATACTTCGGATGGGATAGTATATCCTTCTGGTCTAACAATGAAGTTTTTACTTTCCAGTAAGTTCCCGTTATTGTCATAAAGAATAAAAGCTAGTTGAACCATACGAGGCCAATTTCTTGTGTCAGATGAAGGAGCGTTCCAATTATTTGGAAGTCCAGTAGTTTCAGTGTCAAAGAAAAGATACATAAGATTAAGTTTATTGTTAGTATTTAATTAATTCGATTGATTTCCTTATCCTTTTCTCATTTTGGCTTTACCAGTTATTCTAATTTTCGTTCTTTTAAATTTACCGCTAACGGTCACTTGTATGTGGTCGGGCGGGATTTCTGGAAGAAATCGTGTCAGACCCGCAGGAAAGTGGGCACAAGGTCTGACTTGTCAGACCGCTAAAACCCCCGCCTGCCATGTACAACTTGTTAACGGCTGGTTTTTTTATTCATGGGCAGTTTGTTAACAGTATAAAAATATCATTTTCCGAGCAAAAATTTCAAATAACTACATCGCATTTTAATTTTTTTCTCAACCCCCAAAGTCAAAGTTGCTTGTGGGTTGCAGGTAACCAACGGCGGTTTGCCCCGCCGAAACGTGAGTTTTGCCATTCCTGACTTATGCCGCTGGAGGAAAACTTGCGAGAACAAAACTGTCTGCCATTTTTTTTAATTCCAGCCCAGATAGCAACCGGCCCAGAAATCAAACTGTCAAATAACCACCGACTGTTCCTAAAAATGTGCTAGACATTCAGGCTGCAAAACAGTTTTGGGAAATTGTCAAACTGCGAAAATTGGCAATTGCACCAAACTTTACTTTGCAAGTTTTGTGACAGCAACTTTACAAGCGAGCGAAAAACCAAAGAACGAACGATTTAGATAACCATCAATTTATTTTTTTCAAACTTGCCGTTAACGGAAAATTGTAAGTTGTCGTTGCGGATTGCGGGTGATTGTCCGTCCGCGAGGACGAAGACAATCATGCGGGAATCCGAGGCGACAACCTGCACCGACACCGCAATGCAATTTACAAAATGTTAACGCCTGGCTTTGTTTTTTATTTATATAAATAATCTATAATCATATGTCTTTCCTTCAAATCTAGATAATAATTTACCAATCCGTGCAATTTGATTTGATGAATCAATTGTTGCAGGTAGTTTTGTATATAAATCGAGAGAATTCCAGTTCATTTTTGTTAAACCTAAAATTTCGGTTGCAATGATATTTATGTCTGAGTCTCCATGATGTTTTGTTACTTTTAGTGGAGCAGGAATACTTCTACCACCGAGATAATATTTATGATATGGATTCTTTATCGAAGGAACTATTCCATGAGTCCATAGTAAAGCCGTTGTATTATTCGTAACAATGCAAGTCCCCCTTGAAATTGGAAATCCATCAATTTGAATTTTATCTTCATAAATTTTGGTTGCCAAAAACCTAGCATCAGGTTCATAGTTTATTTCTATCAAGTCAATTTTTTTAATCCCAGCCATTTTTAGACTTTCTGTAATTCCTTTTATTTCTTCAGTCCTAAACTCTGTTCTCTTATGGATTACTACTCTTTTTGGAAGTTTATCCATTGAGTTGTAAAAAAGCTCTCGGATCGATACCCCAAATTGAAAAGCATCATCATATGATAAAAATGGGTTAGCTTGTTTATCAAGATAAAAGTTGTCAACTTTTGAAAGTTTGTATTTTAATCCTTGTCCTTCTGAATTATAAATATGACTGCACCCAATTACAATATCCGTTTGGTTTTCATTTCGACTTAAACTATATCCAATACCTGCATATGCGGTATCTTTCTCAGTATTATTGAGAATCCATGGTGTCCTTAAGGACTTTACATAAAACGAAAGTGATAACCACCAAAATATTTGACATTTTAAGCTATCAGATAATGTATCTTCTCTTATTAGTTGCGTAGAAATTCCTTTGGAGGCAGAATAAGCTTTAATATAATCATGTAGGTCAAAAGATTCTCCGTCCAAATCATATGATTCATAAGCTTGCCATTCTTCTGGTATAAAAATTACAATTGTATGTTGACTTTGGCTATTAGAAAGATGGTCAATTTTTGATGTGATTAACCTAGCAAGTTTAATTGCGATATCTTTAATATCACCATCATTATGGTCAATATTAATGTCGATCCATTTGAATGAATCCTCTGGGAGTGGAATATTAATTGGTATATTATAGGCTGCTGCAAAACCAGGATAATCCATCAAATAATCAGTATTGACATTTGAGATATGTTTCTGATTCAGAGAATTAAGAAAACCATAAAAACTATTAGAATATTTTTTACCACAAATAACACCAAGGCTTATCTCATTAGAGTAGAGTGTACCATTTAATGGAAAATCAAATGGTTTATGATTTGTAAGAGCCCTCATTGGATGAAAATCCTTTGTTGGTTGATTTGAATTATTATTTGTAAATATTAATTGCGGTTCTAAAAACTGAATTCCTTTATGTTGTGTGAATTTTTTATTGTATTTAGCAGGATGATATGCACGAAAATTTGAATCTAATACCATTATCTCAGCAAATGCAGTATTTTGCGATATTGAAAATTCAAAACCAGTACCTGTATTACTTGGATATTCAAAAATTAATCTACTATTCTTAAAAAGAAGTTGTTTCCAGTTTTCTAGTAATTCATCATATTGTTTGTTGAACAGTTTTTCTAACGATACTTTACTCAGGTTTTGTTTTATTTCTTTTGATATTTCCTGCTCACTGGTTAAATGCACTGTAGGTTTGAAAGTTAAAAATGCATATTTATTTCTGTAATCAAAAAACAAGGATAGATAAATAGACTTATGTACCTGAACAGACTGTTCATTTTGGATTACAGTATTATTACTTCGGGCGAGCCATATTTTGTCTTTGCCATTTGATTCAATTATGTCATTATTGGAAAATGTCTTAACAATAGCTTGTAACATACGAGATTTGAAACTTGTAACATTCTCAACATCCTTTTTAGATATGGGAACTCGCAAAATTTGACCTTTAAGTCCATTACCAAAGACATTATTTATTGATGATAATGTACCTAATGCAAAGACTTTACGCTTATAAGGCACTGCACAAATGTCTTTGTCTTTTGTTAATTCTTTTAAAGTCGACCAAGGTTTTTCATCTTTGTAATCATATTCAAATTGAAATACTTCTTTTGGGAATACTACTGGATGTAGATTACTTTTTATGTACTTATCTGTTCTTGTAATATTATGAGAGAAATTAGTTGTCTCTAGTTCTTCTATTTGTGAACTTGATAGTATCTCAGCTATTTTATCCAAAGAAGATTTTTCATTCTCAAAACAAGCTTTACTTAAATGCAATAATGTCTTATCAAATCCATCTGTTGGAATAAAAAAAGCTTCTCTTCCATTTTCCCGAGCAGTTTCAATAAGTAGTTTTATTTCATCTGTTATTTGATGACCATAACCGCACCAATACAATCGACCTGAGCCCTTTTGGCTGTATGCTTGGGTAAGTGCTTTCATTAATGACTTATCTCTTCCGCTATACCCAATTACGATAAGATTCTTATCATTGTGATACCTTGATATTACTTCTACAAAAACATCGTTCTGTGTATCTAACTCATCTGTTGTATTTTTTAATGTACTGTATTTATAGTCTCCGTGAAGAGAAATCGACAAGACTTCTTTTCGGCTTTGATTTCTATAAATTCGATCAACACTATCCAACGTTATTTCGATTGGAGTAATATTTGCTTGATGAGCCGACTTTACAACTAAACCATCAAAATTTGTTGACCATATAGATTTAATGATTTCTTTTTCAATTAATAAACATAAAAGCTTATAACCAACATATGGCTCTATGCCTTCAATTAGTGATTGAAAATATTTTCTCCGATCATCTGCAATTGGATATGCTTTTTCGGCAAAGAAAGAGTACTCTTCTTCTGAATTTTGTTCTGGGTAGATACCTTCGTTATCAATCCAAGTTTGGATACTTGATCTAACGGATTCATTTTTTGTATTCTTATAATATTCAGAAGCATTTGGATTCTTAGATAAATAAATATCCTTTTTCCACTCCCAAATACAATCTGAAGCAGATTGTATTCCTGAACTAATAGAAGCTCCTGCACCAATAAGTATAGAATGAGAAATATCTTTATTCCTTTTTACAGATCTTAAAAAAGCATCATATTCAAGAGTTATATTTTCAATCATGTAGTCTGTCTTTTTAGCTTGGCGTTAACGGTAAATTGTAAGTGGCGTAGCCGATTGCGTGCTACTTTCCTGTCAAACCGAGATAATGTTGATGCGGGTTACAAGGCTTCAAATACGCACAGTCTCGGCTATGACATTTACAAAATGTTAGCGGCTGCGATTATTATTCTCTATTATGTTTCCAATCAATGTAACTATCTCTTTTTGTGCTTTTTCTATAATATTTTGATTCATTTCTGAATTATAACATCGGCCATATTCATTAAAAGCTTCTTTTTCAAGAATTATGTCTTGTGTATTATACTCTTGATTAGTCAAACCAGGGTTATTCTTTTTATATGCATCAAGTTTTTCTTTTTTATTAAGCGAAGCACTTTCCCAAATTGAATCACACTCATTTAATTTTATTTCAAGAAAATTAGGTCGTAATATGTAAATATGATTTTTGATATTCCAAATTGCATAAACAGTCTTTTGTTGAAGGTAATATGGGTCTTGAGATTCCAATGTTATCACGAAATATAATTTTTCTATATTGGCAAATGGTGTAATCTCTGTCGACCAGATTCCGCTAACTGACGCATCTGCAAGTAATGAATGAAAAATGCGACCTAAATCTATAGTGTTCAGTTTTTCAAAATTATAGTAACCGTTACCATAGTTGTCTAAAAGCTTTTTGGTTGTATATGTTATGGTGTATGAATCGCTAATAACTTGAAGTCCGTCTAATTTGTCGTAACCTAATTCAGGGATGAGTGTTTCCAACGAGCTTGTACTATTAATAAATGTGTTCTCCAATGGATGGTTTTGTAATGCTTTTTTTAGTAACAGATTCAAACTGTCAAGGTATACATCATTCCTTTTGTAAAGATTTGGGTCATCGTAATTAATATTCGTATTTATTTCTGAATCTAAGCTATTCTTGGCTTTGAGGTAATAGTCTTCATCTATTTCGGTCTCTGACTTTCTTTCCTGACAAAAGCATAATGTACTCGAAAGAAGAATTACTGTTATTAATTTAATCAATTTCATAAGGATTGTTTTCGATTATAGGTGCTGTATTTTCGTTGCCGCTAACGGGTTATGTAAGTGGAGTGCGGGATTAAAAGTGATGAACTTTCAAAACCGCACGGAGCCAATTCGTTTATTCAATATTTCAAATTTTCCGTCAATCGTCAAAGACGAATTGGCGGTGCTGCAACGGAGAACTGTGGTTTGATTACCCGCTGAAACCCGCATTACATTTACATTTTGTTGGCGTGTCGTTATTTTTCTATCCACCATTTTTCTGATTCAACTTTTCTCGCTTCTTCCACTCCTGGACTATTGGGATTATATATCCATGCCTTTAAATAACTTTCCCAACCAAATTCGGCATATTTAGAATTCGGTCCAAATTCGCCAGCACCACTATCAAAATTTCCACTGTCAGGTATTCTAAAGTCTCCCCAGTTGCATTTTTTAGGATTACCTGAATTATAGCTTGTCCATGTTCCTTCAAACTGGTTATTTTCAAATCCGTCTGCTACAAACATTAATGCATCATATTTAATTTTTCCGTCTGTGTCAATGTAAAAAAATGTATGAAACCTTCCTTTAAAAACCCCTGTCCCTTTTTGGTTTGGGTTTTCAAAGAATTCATATTTTCCATTAAATAGTCCTTGTTTAAAAGTAGGAAATTCAGATTCGGCAAACAGCATTGCCTTTTCTACGGTCAAAATTCCTTGAAAGTCACATATGTTATTTTTTACTTTTGATTTACCGTAAACAAAGTATTCCATTGAATTTTTCGGATTTTGAATTACTGAAATAAAATGAATTCGAAACCTAAGATAGTTTTCTCCAATATATCCTAATGGTTCAGGTCTACCTACGATTTCGTCACTAGCTTCAATATTAAATTCAGAAAGAGTCAATAGGTTAGAAATATCAAAACCTTTAATTTCTGTTGTAAAGTCTATTTTATCATTATTCTGTCCTAATACTTGAACAGAAATAATAGCTAATAATCCTAAGATAATGTTCTTCATTTGCAGTCTTTTTATAATGCACGCCAACGGTCACTTGTATGTGGTCGGGCGGTCCCGATGCAATCGGGAGTGTCAGACCCGCAGGAAAGAGGGAACGAGGTCTGACTTGTCAGACCGCTAAAACCCCCGCCTGCCATGTACAACTTGTTAACGGCTGGTTTTTTATTCATGGTCAGTTTGTTAACAGTATAAAAATATCATTTTCCGAGCAAAAGTTTCAAATAACTACATCGCATTTTAATTTTTTTCTCAACCCCAAAGTCAAAGTTGCTTGTGGGTTGCAGGTAACCAACGGCGGTTTGCCCCGCCGAAACGTGAGTTTTGCCATTCCTGACTTATGCCGCTGGAGGAAAACTTGCGAGTACAAAACTGTCCGCCAATTTTTTTAATTCCAGCCCAGATAGCAACCGGCCCAGAAATCAAACTGTCAAATAACCACCGACTGTTCCTAAAAATGTGCTAGACATTCAGGCTGCAAAACAGTTTTGGGAAATTGTCAAACTGCGAAAATTGGCAATTGCACCAAACTTTACTTTGCAAGTTTTGTGACAGCAACTTTACAAGCGAGCGAAAAACCAAAGAACGAACGATTTAGATAACCACCAATTTATTTTTTTCAAACTTGCCGTTAACGGAAAATTGTAAGTTGTCGTTGCGGATTGCGAGTGATTGTCCGTCCGCAAGGACGAAGACAATCATGCGGGAATCCAGAGCGGCAACCTGCACCGAACACCGCAATGCAATTTACAAAATGTTGTGCTTAGTGTTTTTATAATTTATTTTCTTTTTATTGTTATAGATAATACTATCAATCTGGTAGTCTGTTTTAGTACTTAAATGTCCAAAGCAGTATATAAATCCAGATTCGAATAATTCCATTGCAGTATTAGAATCATAGTTGTTAAATTTTGATGAGCCTAAAAAATATTTACAGAGTCTGCAATCTTCTTCAATTTTTGCATATGATTTACCTTCTTTGAATCCAGAATTCCAAGTCCTTTTGGAAATAGGACAATCATCGACATATATTAAGTCACAATAAAAGTCTTGATTGGACTTTAATCTTTTGATTAATAATTTTTTTGAGTAATCTTTTAGAATAATTTTTCTTAATCGTTCCTTTTCAGTATTGAATATCCAGTATTTACAATTTGGATTATTTACTAAAGCATCTTCAAATTTTGGGTCAGTTAAATAATAGTCCTTTTGTTTAAATAATTGATTAATCAATTCTCTTACATCAATCTCAATTGTTGATATGTTTAATCTTTTAATTTTTAAATATTTATCATAGTTAATGCCGTGACTTACTTTTAATTCTATAATTAACTCTTTGCCTTTTGATTCAATTAATATATCGGGAATGATTTTATCAATTTTATGCTCTAATTTAATTTTATCAATTGGAATATATGTCTCATCGTAGATTATTATCTCTGGCTTTGTCTGCCATAAAAGTCTAGGTGCTTTAATAAATTTGTGCTTGGATATTATATCTTTTGACAACTTATGGATTATTGATTCCCCTTTCCATCCACAATCTTCATTTTTATAATGAGAAAAGTGATGTTCTCTTATATTTCCATGACGAGCTAGTAATCTAGATTTACAATTAGGACAATAACAGTTACATGCTAGTCCTTTTTCGACATCGTCAATAGTTACAAGTTTCCCGTCTTTATAGGCATATGGTAATTTAATATCCATAATATTGGAAAATTTACCCGCAAGCGATTTACATTAAGCACAACGGCTCGTATAACCGTCAGTTACGGGTTAATATGCGTTAATTTTCGGTTTGGCACAGACTTTAGCAATTCCGAGTGGATTCGGACGCAGTCGAATCCGCCGTAATTGCGGTTATACATTGTTACCTGCTGGCTTTTATTCAATTCACTCATTTAAGTTGTCATTAGCAATATCAATATCGTTGTTATTATTCCAAGTGTTGTTGTAAACCTGCCCATTTTTTTGGATTTCGTCCAACCTGACATTGAAATCAAAATAAGTAAAGATAATATACCGATAAAAAATGCAATCACTCCAACTGCTCTAGGAAGCATTAAATCATTATCAGTTACTTTAAAAGGATATCCAACAGTTGTTTTCATTAATAAATTAGTCATAGCAAAAATGGTAATCAAAAAGAAACTAGATGCTAAAGTCGAGACTGTCATAATTGATTTTGACAATTTTGTGTTCAAATCAGAAACTAAAAAATTTGCAATTATCGCAATCGAAAAACCTCCTAATAACGAGCTAATCATAATTACTTGTTCAGCGAGTTTATTCCAATATTCAAATGTGATTTCTGGCATATAATATATTATTCAGTTAGTTTATTAATATTTTTATTATTGTCTTTCGGTGAGTTTTTTCAGCTTGCAGGTAACGGTCACTTGTATGTGGTCGGGCGGGATTTCTGGAAGAAATCCTGTCAGACCCGCAGGAAAGTGGGCGCAAGGTCTGACTTGTCAGACCGCTAAAACCCCGCCTGCCATATACAATTTGTTGGCATTTCGTTTTTTTCTTTATTTCATTATTTGTCTCCATCTATCCATGTATTTATAATTTGTCCAATAAGACTCAAGCTCGGCGGATTTTAGTGATTTTGGATTTTCCTCAAAAGACCAAAGTTCTTCAGGTTTTTCTTTCGCAATCTTAATAGCTTTTTTAAAAATATTGGAACTTCTGATTTCAATTGGGTCAACGGAATTATGATATGCTCTCCATTTTATGGCAGCCTCAGTCCCCCAGTCCTCAATGTCTCCAGCCACCAGAATATATTTGAATCTTGAAACAGCTCCAAAAATTCGTCTTTTCTCTGCTGGGTTCTCATTGAAATACCTAATCCAACTTTTAACTTGTTCTATCGAATGATTTAACTCCGCACGTGGTTCAAGGTTTTTAGCAAATAGCTCCATTTTGGGTTTTTCAATTTCAACTAAAACCCATTCTGGTCCATCTGAATTGTCATTAAGCCAAGCAAAGTCGCATCTATATTTTCCCCCAAATGAAATCTCCTTAAAGTTTGGTTGAATTCCATATTTACGGGAGTATAATTCATAAAATAAGAATGAATTATTTTTTAAGACTTTTAGTAACTCCGTTTCCGAGTTGTTGTCAAATGACTTATTTAGTTGTTGTTCTGCTTTATTGACATTCCAAACACTCATTGTCATAAACCTTTGAAAATTTCTATTAGTTCCTGATATGTAGTTGAATTATCAAAAGAATACAAAACTCCTCCTTTATGCGTTCTTTCCTTAAGTTCTATTTGTTCTGTTTGATGATTGTACGATATTGCATATCTATTTTTACCAACCCAAAACCAGAGCATATTTGCAGGACTTCCATTATATTCTCTTACTTCTATTTCTCCATCTGATTTCCAAATAATCGCACCTAAAAGTGCCAACGAAACTCCTTCTACATTTCCTGCATGGTGTCCTGCTCTATTTAAAACACCAGAAAGATATTGTTGTAAAGTTTCTAACGAGTTTATTGATATAGCCATATTCTTGTTTTTTAAAATGAATGCCAACGGTCACTTGTATGTGGTCGGGCGGGATTTCGAAGACAAACCCTGTCAGACCCGCAGGAAAGTGGGCACAAGGTCTGACTTTTCAGACCGCTAAAACCCCCGACTGCCATATACAATTTGTTGTGTTCAGTTATTTTCATCTATTATTCTTTAAATAAAATTGTTGCTAAATCTCCTTTTATTGGGTCTTTTCTCAGCACATACCAACGATTATCCGAATTCTTACCAGTTTCAATAAATTGGGTAAATCTTTTCAACTCTTGAAGTCTTGGCTGGTCGTATATTCGGTTTTTGTCATATTTAAACAAGGCTTCAAATAATAAACTACCTATTTGGTCCGAGTCTCCATTATTGTGCATATGATTACACAAATCATCCCATGCAGTTGTAAATTCTGAATCTCGAACATCAACATATAATTTGGTCTTCATAAATTTGGGAATCGATATCTCGGGTTCGCCATCTTTCAAAATCGCAATGAATTTTCCATCTGCTCCATTAAATAATTCAGATGTAATCATTGAAACTTCCCACCCAACGCCAAAAGTTCTATTATTCGCTTTAAGGGCATAATTTGGTGTACAAATCATTAAAACATACGTTGATGATTCAACTGCTGACTCAGCAAAATGCAAAATATCTTTTCCTGGCTTTAAATGTGTTTGGTCTAAAATTGGTTCAAATCCCCTTGCTTTTAAATCATTCGCAAGATTAAGAACCCAATTCTTATGATTATCATTGTCATGTGAATAACTAAAAAAGACTCTCATATTTTATTTTTTAGTTGATTGTCAGAATATGTTATTTTCTCATTTTTATAATTGAACACAACGTTTAATTGTATGTTTCGTACCGGTTTGCGGGATGGCCCCTTTTCATAAAAAAGGGAAAAAATGCGCGGGAAACCGGCTCCGGGGAATTCCTGTCCCCGGTATGAAATATACAAGTTGTTATGGTTACGTATTTTATTTTTGTTTTTCTTCTTCTTCCAATAAAATACGGGCGTTTTGAATCCAGCCCGCTGCCCCTAAAAGCCACTTTAAAATACAGGGTATTAACTTTATATTCGTATAAGGATAGTTCACTGTATTGTCGGGTTTTTAAGCGGCTTATCCGTTTAAAATTTATTTTTTCTTTTTGCCCGTATAATATTTTAAACGGTTCGTTGATTCAAAATTTCCTTTAAAACTAATTATTTATTTTGAATTTATGTAAAATGTTCTCCCTGCTCATTCATTGAAAATCAGAAAGCTCGCGAAATAAAAGACTTGACTTTGTCATTTTTTTTCCCGAACTTCGCTTCAGTCGTTGCAGACGTTACTTACGTCAAGAAGCCAGCTTCAACGGTAACCGACCGTTACAACGACTGGGACAAATGCCTAAACCGGCATTTTTTTCTGTTTTCAATTCCTTCCCTAAGAACATTTTTAGCTTAAAAATCCCGTAATCGTGGCTTTTTTTGCTTCCTGGGTTCAATATGAACCATAACGTTTGAGGCTATGAGCCGTTGCGTCCCGAAGGGCGCTATGGCTTATTAGCCTGTGTTGTGCTTTCGTGCTTTTTTTATTTAGTTGAAAAAATTTCAATGGAATTTGATTTTCCGTCTTTACCAAATATGATTTTCAAAAAAGTCATTTCTTTTGGATCAATATCTCCCCAACTATAATATTCTTGGACCGCAAAGTATTTTATTGAGTCTATTTCTTGTCCATGAAGTCTAGAAGGATAACCAATCATTTTTAGTATTTCAGGTTCAGTTTTATTTAATAAAATTTCTCTTTCTATTAAATCATTCACCATTGTTGATCTTTTATCTGTAGTAATGTTTTCTCCACCTGCTTTTTTCCATTCTTCACTATTAAATTTTACATCTCGATTACATGAAAAGAGAAATATTATTGCAAGAAATAAAAGTCCAAGTCTATAAATCATTTTCAAGTCTATTCTTTTAGCATGAAGCACAACTAGTGTATATCAACACCAGTGTTGTTATATTTCTTATATCAATTTTTGAGGTGTTGTTATACCTTTAAAATTGGGGGTATAACAACACCTATTATGTTGAGTCATTAAAAATATCATCCAGGGGATTCTTGATCTTTTCAATATAGTTCTTACTCACATGAGTGTAAATCTCTGTTGTTTTTGACGAGCCATGCCCCAACAATTCCTGGATATAGCGTAAATCTACTCCTTGTTCAAGCAAATGTGTGGCAAAGGAATGACGAAGCATATGCGGGGTAACCCGCCGACGAATACCAGCCTTGGCGCTGGCTTCGTACAAAATTTTTGCAACGCTTGTTGGACTATATGGAGTACCTGATACAGGCCCCTCAAATAACCAGGTTTGAGGTTTATGCTTTTTATAGTAGTCCCGCAGCTGCAATAACAAGGGAGCAGAAAGTAAACTATGCCGGTCTTTCTTCCCTTTCGCCCCTTTAATACGGATTAACCCCCTTTGAGAATCAATGTCCGTAAGCTTTAAGTGGATCAACTCACTTCTGCGCAAACCTGCCGAATAAATAAGCGATAAAATGCATTTATGCTTAATATTGTGGCATTTTGAAATGATTTGTTGTACTTCCGATTTGCTAAGTACTGATGGTAAAGAAATTGATTTACGGGGACGGTCTATGGAAAGGACCAGTCGCTCCCCATCAACAACCTTTTCATAATAGAATTTTATGGCATTAATTCGTTGATTTTGCTGACTTGCAGATATATGCCCATTTTTAACTAACCCATGAATATACTGATTGATTGCTTCCTTATCGATCGAATCGAGTGATTGTTCTCCAAAATGGTGCATAAAATCTTTAAAATAGGCACAATAAGTTCTGATTGTACTGTCGCTGTATCGCTTTTGTTCCAATTTCTGAAGATAACCTTTGGGAAGTTCAATTGTCTTTCGATATGGATAAGTTTTCACAATCTTTTTTTGAACCGGAGCCGAGGCGGGTTTAGGTTTCAAATCCGAATAGTCAATATAAACCTGTTCATGGAAGGCTTCAAAAAACGAATGAAGATCGAACAATCTTTCCGGAATATACCAACACTTCATCGTCTGGCTCCAGCATGTCCCTTCAACCTGTTTAATCCGGTTGGCCAGCTCAACGTCATAATCAAACTGCAGCAAAACAACAGCCTGTTGGCGATGATGAGCTTTCTTGAGGGTAATGATTTTTACAGGCTGCGCCATCGGGTTCATTTTTCTACCTGCAATTTAGTGAAATATATTTCATTTTGTCAACTGAACCTAAGGGCGACAAATATGTTTTTGAGCCTTCTTAGTATAAGTATCTGTATACAATCGTGATTCTATTGCTTTTATTATTGAGTGCTTGAGCTAAGAAGAGACACTGCTTCATTACATTAAGATCTGAACCAATCACCAAAGCTCACCCCTTATTTTATATGCCTGTGACAAAAAGGCTCCATACTTCCGGCTTTCACTCTCGGTGACTATAACAAACGAGTTGGCTCCATTTCATTGCGCAAACACCTTTGTTTGTTTTTTTAGTTGTTAAGCCATCAACTCTTAAAAAGAACACCCAATTAACCAGTCCGGTGATAAAAAATCAATTAAAAAGGGTCTAAATCGAGAAAACGATCAATAAAAGAGGAGGACCACCGTCCTCCTCTTCATATGTCTTACCGTTTGTTTATAATTTCCGTATCCAGATGTTCCGGTAGCTTACGGGGGTACCATGATCTTGCAAAACAATTGGCCCATCGCCATGCGGCTTGATCGAATACTCGGGAATACCGATATATTCCGTTGGCCCACGCAATTCGACATGATTTTGCACCAGTACCCCATTATGAATCACCGTAACCCGAGGATGGGTAAAATAAGTTCCATCATCGTTAAAGCGAGGTGCTGTATAAATGATATCGTAGGTTTGCCAAATTCCGGGAGCTTTACAGGCATTCACCAACGGAGCATACTGCTTATAAACACTGCCTGCCTGTCCGTTGCGATAAGTGCGGTTGTTGAAATTATCCAACACCTGCACTTCGTAAATGCCTTGTAAAAAGATTCCACTGTTACCACGTCCCTGGCTTTCTCCAATAACTTCTGACGGACTACGCCATTCTACGTGCAACTGAAAATCTTTAAACCGTCGTTTGGTTTCTATTGTTCCAGTGCCTTTTTTCACTGTTGCCACTCCCTGATCAAAATCCCATGCCGGCTCTGTACCTTCGGCATTAATCCATTCGTAACCAAAAGGCTGATCAGCACTCAACAATACAATAGCATCCGATGGAGCATTCATTGGTGTTTCTCCCGGCGTTACAACTGTCACTTCTGGTTCCCAAATCTCAGTCATTTCAGGAACCATAGTCGGCCGTTCTTCCTGGGCAAACACACTTGTACTTGCCAGCAGAGCAAGTACGATCACAAAATTTCGCATAATTAGTTGGTTTAGGCTATAAAAAACTGATTAAAGGTCAAGTTCATCCATTATCGCGTCAATTTTATCTTCAGCGGCTTTCTCAACAGCATCGTATTCGGCACGGGAGCTTAGTTTGGCTGCCACTTCAAAATAAAATTTAATTTTAGGCTCGGTACCTGAAGGACGCACCGATATTTTTGTTCCGTCTTCGGTAAAAAATTGCAACACATTTGCTGTAATCTTCTGATTGATCTTCGTGCTCACACCACTAAGCAAGTTCTTCTCGGTCAGGTCAGCATAGTCTTTTACAATTTTTAGTTTGCTTCCACCCAATTCTTTCGGTGGGTTGCTGCGGAAATTTACCATCATTTGCTGAATTTCTTCAGCTCCGGTTTTTCCGGGACGAACGATATATTTCATTTTTTCTTTTGAATAACCGTATTCCAGGTAAAGATCCTGAATCAACTCATACAAAGTTTTTCCCTGATCTTTTGCCCATGCAGTAATTTCGCCCATCAATGCACAGGATGAAACGGCATCTTTATCGCGAACAAAATCAGCCGGCATGAAACCAAAGCTTTCTTCGCCACCACCAATGTATTTCTTTTGACCTTCAAGGTCGCGAATAATTTCGGCGATGTATTTAAATCCGGTGAAAACATCGAAATACTCAATGCCATTGGCACGAGCAACATCTGCAATTTTCTCGGTCGATACAATCGTTTTTACAATGAACTCATTTCCTTTGAGCCCATTGCTTTCTTTCATTTTAGTAATGATATAGTAAATAAAGAGCAGCGCTGTTTGATTTCCATTAATAATAATAAATTCGCCTTTGTCATTTTTAACAGCCACTCCAAGGCGGTCGGCATCCGGATCAGAGGCCAAGACAACATCAGCATCAATTTCGGCACCTTTTTTCATGGCCATATCCATGGCTGCAGTTTCTTCGGGATTTGGAGATACCACCGTTGGAAAATCGCCGCTTACCACATCCTGCTCAGGCACGTTAATAATATTGGTAAAACCGAACGCCCGCAGTGCTGCAGGAATTAACTTCACACCAGTACCATGTATCGGCGTGTACACAATCTTCAGATCCTTATGCTTGGCTACAAGTTCGGGAGCAATGGAAACAGTTTTAACTTGCTCCAAAAACTTCTGATCCATTTCATCGCCTAAAATCTCAATCAAATCTTTGTTGCCTTCAAATTTGATATCTTCAACATTTACTTTGGCAACCTCGTCAATAATATTCTTATCGTGAGGACCTACAATCTGCGAACCGTCAGTCCAATATGCTTTGTATCCGTTATACTCTTTAGGGTTGTGCGAAGCAGTTAAAATAATACCGCTTTGGCAGCCTAACTCACGAATGGCATATGACAATTCAGGTGTTGGCCGCAAATCTTCAAATAAGTAAACTTTGATTCCATTTGCTGAAAAGATATCAGCACTTTTTTCTGAAAACAAACGACTGTTGTTACGGCAATCATAACCAATGGCCACTTTTATTTCCTGTCCGGCAAACTCTTTATTCAGGTAGTTACTCAAGCCTTGAGTTGCAGCGCCTACTGTATAGATGTTCATCCGATTAGTGCCCGCTCCCATAATACCACGCAAACCGCCGGTACCAAATTCCAGATCACGATAAAAGGAATCGATCAATTCAGTCTTGTCTTCGTTGTCCAACATTCGTTTAACCTCGTTGCGGGTTTCTTCATCGTAAACATCGGTTAACCATGTTTGTGCGTTACTTATTACTGCATCTAAAACGTCTTTATTTGTTGTCATAATCGATTAATTTTAAAGTTGAGAAATACATTTTTTCAGGCTGTCACGCCAATAGGGGATCTGTATATCAAAAATACGTTTAATTTTAGATTTATTCAGAACACTATACGCCGGACGTACTGCCGGGGTAGGATAATCTTCGGTTGGGATAGGTCTGACATTGCAATTAACACCATAAATTTCATGAATTGATTTGGCAAAATCATACCAACTACAAACGCCTTCACTGGAATAATGGTAGATACCGGGCTTCCACGCACACTCTTTATTTTCTGTTTTTGAAATGATTGTTAAAATTGCTTGTGCCAGATCTCCGGCAAAGGTTGGAGTGCCAATCTGATCGTTGACCACTTTTACCTCGTCTCGTTCCAATCCAAGCTTAATCATCGTTTTCAGGAAATTTTTCCCGGTAGCTGAATACAACCACGAAGTTCGGATAACCATGGCCGACTTCGATTCTTTCAACAAAGCAATCTCACCATTGAGTTTACTTTTTCCATAAAACGACTCCGGGTTCACCAGATCATTTTCGGTATATGGCGTATAGCTGGTTCCATCAAATACATAGTCGGTTGAAATATGAATGACTTTGAAACTGTGGGCTACAGCTAATTTTCCAAGCCACCCAGGCACCTTTGTATTTAATAAGCCTGCTAATTCAGTATCTTTCTCAGCAACATCGACTGCTGTATAAGCTGCACAATTAATCAAGTAGTCTGGCTTAACATGTTCAATGTAGGCGTCCAAGGCCACTTTATCTGTCAAATCTAATTCATTAATGTCGGTAAAGAAGAATTGAAAATCATCATATTGATTCGCAATTTCATTGATTGCTGACCCTAATTGTCCTTCGGCTCCCGTGATAAGAATTTTCACCATAACTTAAAAGTTGTATTCTGCTTCTTGAAATAACACATTCTTTTGATCTTTGTCAGACACCAAGGCATCTTTTTCATCCACTTTCCAGTCTATATTCAATTGTGGATCATTGTATACTATTCCTCTTTCAGCTTCCGGATGATAATAACCATCACATTTGTATGAAAACACAGCCGTTTCGCTTAACACCGAAAAACCATGTGCAAACCCACGCGGAATATAAAACTGCTTTTTGTTTTCACCACTCAGTTCAAGACCAAACCATTGTCCAAAGGTCGGTGAATCCTTACGCAAATCAACTGCGACATCAAAAACAGTTCCTTCAATCACCCGCACCAGTTTTGCTTGTGCATGAGGTGTTAATTGATAGTGCAAACCTCGAATAACCCCTTTGGTTGACTTCGACTCATTATCTTGTACAAAAGAAGTTGATATTCCGGCCTTTTTCAGTTTTTTGAAGTTAAATGATTCTAAAAAATATCCACGCTCATCCTCAAAAACCTTGGGCATAAAAACCAATAATCCTTCTATTGGAGTATTTTGAATTTCCATAAAAAATTGATTCGATTAAAAAGAAGTTATTTTTTTATGTGCCAGCTTAAAGAGGTACTCTCCATATTGATTTTTCATGAGTGACTCTGCCAGCTTGAGTAGTTGATCTTTATTAATATATCCTTTTTTAAAAGCGATTTCCTCAAGGCACGACACTTTCAACCCTTGTCTCTGTTCAATGGTGGCGATAAAGTTCGAAGCCTGCAACAAACTTTCGTGGGTACCTGTATCGAGCCAGGCAAACCCCCGTCCCAATAGCTGAACTTTCAATCGTTTTTCTTCCAGATACAATCGGTTCAAATCAGTAATTTCCAACTCACCTCTTGGCGACGGTTTTAGCGATTTTGCTTTCTCAACCACATCATTAGAATAAAAATAAAGACCTGTTACTGCGTAATTCGATTTAGCTTCTTCTGGCTTTTCTTCAATTGACAAAACATTCCCTTGCTCATCAAAATCCACTACACCATAGCGTTCCGGATCATTCACGTAATAGCCGAAAACCAAAGCTCCATCATGCAACTGTCCCGCATCGCCCAATATTTTACTGAAGTTGTATCCGTAAAAAATATTGTCCCCTAAAATTAAACAAACTTTGTCATTTCCAATAAACTCTTCGCCAATCAGAAAGGCCTGAGCCAAACCATCGGGCGATGGCTGAACGGCATATTGCAAGTCGATCCCCAATTGAGATCCATCACCCAACAAATCCTGATAAACCGCCACATCCTGGGGCGTTGAAATAATCAAAATCTCGCGTATGCCTGCCAGCATTAAAACCGACAAGGGGTAATAAATCATCGGTTTATCGTAAACCGGTATTATTTGTTTTGATATTGATTTCGTAATTGGATATAATCGGGTTCCGGAACCTCCGGCTAAAATAATTCCTTTCATAACTAACTTATTTTTAACAATTCATCGAAATATGAAATTGTTTTTATCAATCCTTCTTCCAATTGGATTTTGGGTTCCCAACTATCCAATTTTTCTTTCGCCAGCGAAATATCGGGTTTTCGTTGAATTGGATCATCTTCAGGTAATGGCAAGTAAACAATTTTAGATCGGCTTCCGGTCAGTTCAATAATACGTTGCGCCAATTCAAGCATTGTGAACTCATTTGGGTTACCAATATTTACCGGGCCAATAAATTCATCCGGTGTTTTCATCATGCGTTTAAATCCTTCAACCAAATCATCGACATACTGAAAGCTTCGGCTTTGCAGTCCATCTCCAAAAATGGTGATGTCCTCGTTTTTAAGCGCCTGCACAATAAAGTTGGAAACCACTCGCCCATCGTCCGGCTCCATTTTAGGACCGTAAGTATTGAATATACGGACGATTTTTATAGACACATGGTTTTGAGAAGAATAATTAACAAAAAGTGACTCCGCACAACGCTTTCCTTCGTCATAACATGAACGTACGCCTATAGGGTTAACATTGCCCCAGTACGATTCGGGTTGTGGATGCAATTCCGGATCGCCATACACTTCGCTTGTCGACGCCTGTAATATTTTAGCTTTTACCCGTTTGGCCAAGCCCAACATATTGATTGATCCCATTACCGACGTTTTAATCGTTTTAATAGGATTATATTGATAATGAACAGGAGAAGCCGGACACGCCAAATTATAAATTTCATCAACTTCAATATAATAAGGCATAGTAATATCGTGCCTCACTAATTCGAAATAGGGATTATTCAGAAGATGAACAACTTTTTGCTTTGAGCCGGTAAAGAAATTATCCAGGCATATGACTTCGTGCCCATCATTTAAAAGCTGTTCGCATAAGTGAGAGCCTATAAATCCGGCACCCCCGGTAACTAAAATGCGTTTTTTTCGAGCATCCATTTGGGTCGTTTTTTTTCTATTTTAAGCAGCCAATTTATAAGTTCTCCTTTTCTACCAATCAAACTTCAATGATGGCCTATAATTATACAATTCAGACAACTGACCAAAAGTAGGAAATAAATCAGTTTCGACAATAATAATCGAGCTGCAATACCATGCCACCAATGGATTTATCGAACAATTAACGACCAAGCAGATATAAAAAGAATTGTGAGTTGTTAAATCTGCTCGTCTTCACCAAAAAAGCACTGAAAATCTTTGAATTATAGCATATAAATCCTAATTTTGCGGCACATTTAAGCAAATATAAAGTCTAACTTATTAATTAATTGATTATTACATGACAGAAGAAAAAAAAGAGAACCTCGAATCAACAGAGGAACTCAAACAACAAGACGTTGTAGAAGAAACTCCAAAAGCGGAAACGACTCCCGTTGCTGAAGAAGCAAAAGAAGAAGCTACTCCTGAAGAAGTGAAAGAAGAAACGGCACCAGCTGTTGAAACAGAAGAAGAAAAAGTAGCTCCTGCTGCTGAATCTGAAGAATTTGACTGGGATGCACTAGAAGCAGACGATGAAGGTTTTGCTGGTAAAAAAAATACCGAACTAGTGGATCTTTACGACAATACCTTAAACACTGTTCAAGAAAAAGAAGTACTGGAAGGTACCGTTATTTCAATGAACAAACGCGAAGTTGTTGTTGATATCGGCTACAAATCTGACGGCATTGTCAGCTTGAACGAATTCCGCTATAACCCAGAACTAAAAGTTGGGGATACGGTTGAAGTTTATGTTGAAAGTCTTGAAGACAAAAAAGGACAAATGATCCTGTCGCACAAAAAAGCACGTGCAGTCCGTTCTTGGGACCGTGTTAATGATGCGCTGGATAAAGACGAAATTATCAAAGGATACATCAAATGCCGTACTAAAGGTGGTATGATTGTAGATGTATTTGGAATTGAAGCTTTCTTGCCAGGTTCGCAAATTGATGTGAAGCCAATCCGTGACTATGATATGTACGTTGGTAAAAACATGGAATTCAAAGTAGTTAAAATTAACCAGGAATTCCGTAACGTAGTTGTATCACACAAAGCATTGATTGAAGCTGAGCTTGAGCAACAGAAAAAAGAAATTATCTCTAAATTAGAGAAAGGCCAGGTACTTGAAGGAACTGTTAAAAACGTTACTTCATACGGTGTATTCATCGACCTTGGTGGTGTTGACGGATTGATTCACATCACTGACTTAAGCTGGGGACGTATTTCTCATCCGAACGAAATCGTTGAATTGGATCAAAAACTGAATGTTGTAATCCTTGATTTCGATGATGACAAAAAACGGATTGCCCTTGGCTTGAAACAATTAACTCCTCACCCATGGGACAACCTGGATACTGAATTGAAAGTTGGCGACAGCGTGAAAGGTAAAGTTGTTGTAATGGCTGACTACGGTGCGTTTGTTGAAATCGCCCCGGGAGTTGAAGGTTTGATCCACGTTTCAGAAATGAGCTGGTCACAGCACTTGCGCAGCGCTCAGGACTTCCTGAAAGTTGGCGACGAAGTAGAAGCTCAAATTTTGACTCTAGATCGCGACGAGCGTAAAATGTCATTGGGTATCAAACAATTGAAAAAAGATCCATGGCAAGAAATCGACACCAAATTTGGTATCGGAACAAAACACAGCGCAACGGTTCGCAACTTCACCAACTTTGGTGTATTTGTTGAAATCGAAGAAGGTGTTGACGGATTGATTCACATTTCAGACTTGAGCTGGACGAAGAAAATCAAACACCCATCTGAATTCACCTCAATTGGTGCTCAAGTCGAAGTTGTTGTGTTGGACATCGACAAAGACAACCGTCGTTTAAGCCTTGGACACAAACAATTGGAAGAAAATCCATGGGATGTGTTCGAAACTATTTTCTCTGTTGATTCGATCCACGAAGGTACCGTTGTTGAATTATTCGACAAAGGTGCAACCATCGCTCTTCCGTATGGTGTTGAAGGATTTGCAACTCCTCGCCATTTGGTAAAAGAAGATGGTTCAAAAGCCAGCCTAGAAGAAAAAATGGACTTCAAAGTGATTGAATTCTCTAAAGCAGCAAAACGGATCATTCTTTCTCATTCACGTGTATTCGAAGATGAGAAAAGAACAGAAGAAACTGCGAAAAAGAAAACTCAAAGCAAACAAACTGCAAAAGCAATGAAAACTGTGAAAGACAGCCAGGAAAAAACAACTCTTGGTGATATCAGTGAATTGGCTGCTTTGAAATCACAAATGGAAGCAGAAGAGAATAAAGAAAAATAGATCATCAACTCTATCAATAGTTTCAACAGAAATTCGTAAATTTCATTCTATGGAATTTGAAATTATCAAAAAAGTGGATCAGATTGTTGTTAAGGTTTTGTCGAAAAAGCTTGACACCAATAATGCTCCGGAGCTAAAATCAGAGTTGATTGTTTTAGGTAACGATGGAGCAAAAAACATCATTTTAGATGTGAGTAACTGTAGTTACGTTGACTCATCAGGACTAAGTGCAATATTAGTTGCCAACCGACTTTGCGAAGATGCTATCGGGACGTTTATACTTTGCGGTCTTCAACCTGATGTTGAAAACCTGATACGAATTTCGATGCTTCACACCGTTCTACTGATAACAAAAGACGTAGAAGAAGCAGAGAAGCTAATGATCGAAAAGAGCAAACTTTAACAGGAGTTCCTGTATGCAGAAGCCTTTTCAATTGACAATTCTTGGAAGTAGTTCAGCAATGCCTACTTCTAAAAGATATCCAACCGCTCAAGTGCTCAATGTGCTTGGGCGGTTCTTTTTAATAGACTGTGGCGAAGGTACTCAACACCAATTGCGAAAGAATGGGATCGGTTTTGGAAGGCTCAATCATATTTTCATATCACACCTCCACGGCGATCATTTCTTTGGTCTGATCGGGTTTATTTCAACTCAGGTACTGCTTGGACGAACGAATGACCTGCATATTTATGCCCATTCTGAATTGCAACGCTACATTCAATCTCAAATTGAATTTTTAAAAATTGAAGAGTTAGGTTTCCGATTGATCTTTCATCCGCTTAACTTCAAGAAAGCACAGCTTATTTTCGACGACGAGAAACTAAGTATCACATCTTTTCCGCTCAACCATCGCGTACCCTGTTGTGGTTTCCTGTTTAAAGAAAAAACCAAGGAGCCCAATATTAAAAAAGAACAAGTTAAAAAGTACCAGATTCCAATCCGGGAAATCAAAAACATCAAATCGGGAGCTAATTTCACAGCCGAAAATGGTAAAATTATTCCAAACAAAGATCTGGTAATTCCTCCGTCCAAGCCACGCTCATTTGCCTTTTGCTCCGATACAGCTTATCACGAAAAGGTAGTTCCAGTTATACAAGACGTTGATATTTTATACCACGAAGCAACCTTTGCCGATTCGGAAAAACAACTCGCAAAAACAACATTCCATTCAACCGGCAAACAAGCTGCACTTATTGCACAAAAAGCTCATGCCGGACAATTGTTGATTGGTCACTTTTCGGCCCGCTATAAAGAACCTGATATTGTCTTAGAAGAAGCTCAAAGTATTTTCCCAAATACAACGGCAGTGATCGAAGGGGATGTGTACGAAGTAATCCGAGATTAAAAGAGGAAGCAAGTTAGATTATTCCTCGAAAAACTCTTTATTAAAATTAACCAGATAGAGCTCTTTTACCGGACGGGTAAACGCGGTGTACAACCATCTTAAATATTCAACATTCAGCATATCTTCAACCAAATATCCCTGATCAATAAAAACAGCATCCCATTGCCCCCCTTGCGCTTTATGGCAAGTAACTGCATATGCAAATTTAACCTGCAACGCATTGAAGTGTTTATTCTCTTTAATTTTCTCCCAACGCTTTTTCTTACTTCGAATATCCATGTAATCCTCCGCTACCGATTCATACAACCGTTGACTTTCCTCGTAGCTTAACGATGCCGTCTCAATATCGAGCGTTTCCAGCAAAATCTTGCAATCGATCTCCAGATCGTCGTAATCCAAAAATTTCAGGCACACATTGGCAAAATGGAAACCGTACAATTCTTCATATCCGTAAATTGATTGAACCTGAACAATATCACCATTAGCAATAAAATCCAGCCGTTCATCGTCACTCAGCCAAAAGTAATTGTTCTTTACAATCATCAATAAATCCCCATTGGTTATCTGGGCTTCTTTATATAGAATTGTAGAACGAATACCCTCGTTAAATTTATTGGCTCGCTTATTTGATCGGGTAATAACCATCGTTTGCTGCTCTCCGAATTTATCGTAGCATTCAGTAATTTTATCGATCAACTCTCCTCCTCCAATTCGCTTAATATCAGTAAAATTAGCCGTTTCTATGGAGAAATACCCCGGATCAAAAAAACCTTCCCCAACCAACGAACGAATATTAGTTGCATTATGTAAGATTCCGGAATTGAGTTTTTGCCGTACAACTTCTGTTAACTCAAGATGCATCACTTCAGTCCCATACATCTCCAGCTCTGAAAGATCCAGAGCCGGGCTAATTGCCATACCAACCGGTGGAAGCTGCGCCGTATCGCCAACCAATATTAATTTACAATTCTGCCCAGTATAAACGTATTCATAAAGGTCATCCAACAAACGCCCGGTTCCAAAGACCGACCCTTCAGGAGAAGAATTGGAGATCATGGAGGCCTCATCAACAATAAAAAAACAATTCTTTGCTAAATTTTTATCAAGAGCAAATTTCCCAAAACCATCGGTTGTTGATTGTTGCCGATAGATTTTTTTATGAATGGTATACGCACTGCAACCAGTGTAAGAAGCCAAAACTTTTGCCGCTCGCCCCGTGGGAGCTAACAGCATCGTGCGAAACCTAAAACTGTTAAGTGTTTTAACCAGAGCGTTTAACATACTGGTTTTCCCTGTTCCCGCATATCCTTTTAACAAAAAAAGCACATCTGGGCCAGAACGCGTGATAAATTCACCCAGTTTTTCGGCAAGCATAGATTGACCTTCTGTTGGCTCAAAACCTAAATTTTCGCGGATTTGTTCTTCAATGTGTTTTTTTAACATTGATGCGAAATTATAACTATTCCACAGATAGTAATTTAATTTTTTTTATAAATTTGCATGCAAACAAAAACTAATCTTAAAACGATAAAGATGAAGACAGTAATTCAAATCGTACTTATAGTCGCTGCAATCATCCTTGCATACCTTATCTACGATAGTGTTGAAAGACCTATTGAATTTGAGAAAGCAAAAGATGCTAGATTTAAAGTTACCGTACAAAAATTGAAAGACATCCGTAAAGCGGAATTAGCTTATAAAGATGTAAACGGCGAATTTACAGGCGATTGGGATACATTGATCAACTTTGTAAAACATGATTCACTGCCATTAGTTAGAAAAATTGGTATGCTTACAGATAGTATGATTGAAGCAGGCTTAACTGAAGAAACTGCAATAAAAAAAGGCTTGATCATTCGTGACACTATTAACGTGAGTGTTTTAGAAAACATATTCAACGAATCATATCCAATTGATGAGCTAAACGTAGTACCTGTAAAAGGGGTTGACGCGAAGTTCCATCTAGGAGCAACTGAAATTACAACTGGTTCTGGAATCATTGTTCCGGTATTTGAGGCTAAAGTTCATAACAATACAATCCTTGAAGGCTTGGATGAACAGTTGATCATTAATCTCAATGACCAAAAACGTACGAATGGCAAATACCCAGGGCTAAAAGTTGGTTCATTAACTGAAACAAATAACAATGCCGGTAACTGGGAGTAATCAAACGTATGCAACAACATTTACATCTTGTTGACGAAACTTTCGATTCTAATTTCACACAAGAATATTACTTATCCATCCAGTTTAGTCTGGATGGATTTTCTTTTTCTATCCGCGATGGATTGCAAAACAAGTACATCTATCTTTTCAATAAGGATTTTTCGGGTAACCCCAAACTCGTACATCGTAAATTAAAGGACATTTTTGATGAATTTGAAATCCTGGAAGCTGATTTCAAATCCATTCAAATTGTGTGTGTCTCGCCAGGAAAAATGCTTTTAATTCCCGTAGAATTTCTATCAGACCACCATGCGGTTGAAAATTACCAGTTAAACCTGAGTTTGTCAGATGACGATGAAGTGAACCACCTTCCGATAAAAAAATACCAATCTGTTCTTCAGTATGCTATTCCTTCGAAAGTCAAGCGTTTTTTTGAAGATAAATACCCGGGAGTTATTATTCAAAATGATTTGGTTAACTGCGTTAATCGGGTTGAAAAAAACAATAACACAGAAGAAAGAATCCTTATTTTACTGTACAAGACTCAACTAACAATTGCCTTAGTTGGCGATTCAATTCGCTTTTGTAATTCGTTCAAGTATCGGAACGACAACGACCTATTGTATTACATCTTGCTCATTACCAAAATGGCTGAAGCCGACCAAAACCTTCAAATACGACTAAATGGTCGTGTTAATAAACGCTCAGCGATATATCATCACTTAAAGCAATATTTTAAAAATGTCGTTATCGAAAGTAGAAGTACGGAGTCCTACTATAGCTATCTGTTTGATCAACTTCCTGATGCAAGATTTGTTAACCTGTTAAACAACCATTTATGAGAATTGTAGGAGGAACACATCGCGGAAGGCAATTTAGCCCCGGAAAATCGTTTAAAGCACGCCCCACAACCGACCGTGCAAAAGAAAGCTTGTTTAACATCCTGACAAACAGAGTCGACTTTGAAGAGCTAAAAGTACTTGACCTTTTTTCAGGCACAGGGAGTATTTCTTTTGAGTTTTTTTCTCGTGGGTGTGCCGATGTAACGACAGTAGAACTGGACTATCAGCACCATGAATTTATACGCTCAGTGATCCAAAAACTGGGTGCTAAAAAAGAAATTCGGGCCATTAAGGGAAATGCTTTTAAGTTTTGTGAACAAACCGTTGATCAGTTTGATCTAATTTTTGCAGATCCGCCATATGATCATACCAAATTCAACGAAGTTCCTGAGTTAATTCTGAAAAATAATTTACTCAAAGATGATGGGCTTTTTATTCTGGAACACTCCAAGTATTATGATTTTTCAAGTTTCAAGGAGTTAGTTGAAACCCGCAAGTACGGCAGTGTTCATTTCAGCTTTTTCAAAAAAGCGGATGCAGGAATTTCGCTTTAGCCATATTAAAGTTTCTAAATTACCTCTAGCTAGATTCAGAAATTGATGAAACCACTGTAAATAAGCAGTGGAAAATGCAGTGAATCGAGTGAACGACGGTGGAGGAAGAATAGGAGACAGAAGTTCGTTCTACCACTAAAAGGACTAGCGAAGGATTTGCGGTGTGTACGGAAAGGTTATCAAACAGGGCTGACGGTGTCTGCTCGACTTCTGAAACATGATACACTTTTGCTTGAGCCAATAAGAAGATAGGCAGTAAAGATTAGAATTGTTGTCATCGTTTATTCATGATCAGTTAGGATAGCATTCAACACGATGGTTGTAAATGCTACTCTAACTGAAGTTTTCAAGCTCCTCATCTGCTACTAATTTCCCATTTCAGTTTTTATTGAGAAAGCAGCGTATGACAAGTATAAGGCTCCTGCAAGAATCACCAAGACAGAACCAATCTGTGAACCGATCAGGTCGGATGTGATACCCATAAAAAATGGAAGCACTGCCCCACCAAATACGCCAGTGATCATCAATCCTGAAATTTCATTCGCCTTATCGGGTCGCTTCTGAATTGCCATTCCGAAGATGATTGGAAAAACGTTGGCAATGGTAAAACCAATGACACCGTACAGTCCAAAGATTAGGAATTTATCTCCGGCAAAAATCAAAACTACCAACGCAGCCACAGCAAGCACAATATTTACCTGAAAAAATTTGGATGATGAAAACCGAGCCAGAAAAAAAGCACCTAAAAAGGTTCCTAAAGTACGTAGGGCAAAATAAACGCTCGGCCCGTAACCAGCCTGAATTGAATCAAGGCCGGCACGTTCCATCAATATTTTGGTGGCAGCGGTATTCACTCCAACATCAACGCCAACCACGAATAATATACCAAGGAAAAGCAACAGGATGGTTTTATCTTTTAGAATGGCAACCACACTACCAAACGAGGTTGCTTTGTTCACCATTGGTTCTTCTTCAATTGGAGTAGCCATCAACCAAATGGTCGACAGCAATGTAACGACCGCATAAATAGGGAAAATATATTGCCAATTTCCAAACTGCATGGCGGCAAAAGCAGCAATAAAGGGTGCACTAAACGATGAAATGGCTTTAACAAATTGTCCGGCTGTTAAACTACTGGTGAGCAACTTATCATTTTTCACCACATTGGTCAACAATGGGTTGAGCGAAACCTGCAAAATCGTGTTGGCGATACCCAACAAAGCAAAAGCCACCAAGGACATAAAAAAGGTGTATTCAATCAGCGGAATAAACATCGCTATAATGGTAATAACGTTACTCAAAATAACAGTTTTCTTCCGGCCAATCCTATTCATCAAAACTCCAGTTGGAATTGAAAACAGGAGGAACATGGAAAAAAGAGCCACCGGAATCATGTTCGACAAAGTGTCCCGAAACTCCGGGCTGTAAGCACCCAATAAGTCCTCTTTAACATGTGCAGACGTGATTCCAACCACATCACAAAATCCCATCACAAAGAATCCAAACAATACCGGAAGAATGCTTAATCTTGAATTACTCTTTTTCATTTTAGTTCTGATTATCAATTTGATTAAGGGCAAACGCGTAAGCACCTAAAGCGATCGCCTTACTGGCTCCAATCGCTGAAATGATCACCCCTGTTTTCTTCTCCGCATCGTATGTTACAGTCTTAGATGTACCCGGAACTACTATTTCCTTTGAAGATCCTTTTAAAAACATTTCGAATTGCACTGAGTCAGTCAAATCATAGGCTCTGGTTTGTGATCTTGGAAATTTCTGTCCATCAAGCATCATGATCGAACTATTAAGTTCGTCAACAAGAGCAGGAGCAATGTACTTTCCGGCTCCAGAAAGTCCACCTCCAATTACGATCAGACCATCAATAAGTGTGTTTGCCTGTCCAATAGCATCTCCTGCCATTTCTCCAAGTTCACGAAACGAATGAATAGCGGCCTCTTTATTTCCTTCTTTTTGTCCTTCGGCTATCAGGAAAATATCCTCAGGTGACAGTGATTTTGTATCACCGGAAAGCTCACTGTAAACTCTTTTGACTGCGCGAATACTAACACTTTCCTCGACAATACATTCGTTGTACTTCTTATTTCGGAATACCCAAACGTCTCCGCCACACCCATTATCTCCAACCAGCAATCGTTTATCAATAACTACACCTCCACCAAATCCGGTACCAAGCGTAACTCCCATTAAATTTTTAAACTGTTTTATACTGCCACTTTCAATCAATTTCTGGTTGACTTCCGGTAAACGACCCGCCAATGCTTCTCCGTATGCAAAAAGGCTCCCATCGTTATTGATAAAAACCGGAACATTGAACTCTTTCTCTAACATGGCACCAAGGGCTACCCCACCTCTAAATGATGGAAAGTTTGGCAGGTCACCGATAATGCCATTTAGATAATCCGCAGGCCCCGGAAACGCAAAACTTATTGCAACCGGTAATTTCTCCAGTTTAGCAAACACGCTATGAAAACCTTCTTTAATTGTGTTTAAGCACTTTTCAAGATTATTTGGGCTAGTCTCATGTCGGATTGGCTTAACAACCCCTGTATTCCCCTGGATAGCTGAAAAAACGAAATTAGTACCTCCGGCATCCAGTGTTGCTACAATTCTTTTATCCTTAGAGTATTTCATGATCTAAAGCATTAGGCATTATTTCTTACGAAAGCTTTAATAGTTCCAATGGTTTTTCCCTGACTTTCGCCAGATGGGCGGATGGTATATTCCGCTACAGATGCCGGTACAATAAACGTTTCAACATAGTGTACAACAAAGGGTTCAAACTCATTTTGGGGACTTTCAACAATTGCTTCCTTTCCTTCTATAAGATTGAGTACATTAACTCCGCCATTTGTATGATGAAGGACCTGTTTCGAGAACCAATGTCTCCGGGTTTCAATAAATTCTCGTTTATGCAGCCCGGTGCGTTCCTCAATCCAACCATCGCCTTCACCAATCTGTTCAACTTGATTAACCAGCTCGTTCCGTGCAAAGTCGGTATCCCGACTCCAATCAATAACATTTGCAGCATGTCCAATATTGATAGGACGAGGTTTGCCATCTAAACCCAATCTTCCCCAATCCCAAATCTTGAAAGTGAAAATGTATGGCGTTGCACTTATTTCCAGCACCATGGAATTTTTCCCGGAGCAATGAACTGTTCCTGCAGGAATCAGAAAATGATCATGTTTCTTCGCCGGAAACGTATTTACAAACTTCTCTGTATCAAACACTACGCTACCATTCTGCGCTTCGTTTAACTCGCGAATCATCTCATCGGCCTTAACTCCTTTCTTCAATCCCAAAAAAACACAGGCATCATCTTCTGCATCCAGCATATAATAACTCTCGTCCTGCGTATAGTTCATTCCAAAATTCTGTTGGATGTAGGTCGTATCCGGATGAACCTGCAAACTGAGATTTCCTCCTCCCATCGTATCCAGAAAGTCAAAACGAATAGGAAACTCCAGGCCAAAACGGGCTTCAACTTCATCGCCCAACAATCTGTGACTCTGAAAAAAGACGAGATCTATTGACGGAATCTCAACGATCTCACCGCCGATCTCCAGTAACAAGCTGTTTTCCTCGGGCACACAGTCGAAACACCAGGCATGATTTGGCTTGCCGTCCGTTACCAAACCACATACTTTTTCCATCCAGTGACCACCCCAAGGACCAGGATCAAAAAACGGAACAACCCGAAAAGGTTCTGATGAAGCTTTCAACAACCCGCTATTAATCAAATTCATTTCAACCAATTTCGGATGATCGCATTTATTGGTGTCCAATAGATAATCACATTGGAGCATCCACTTTTTCTTGAACTTGTCGCAAACACGCCAATCAACAAAAAAGCCTCGTTTGTATTGAAGGTTAAATGGTTCACTACTGTTTTTTACCCCCAATCCATTCACTTCATGTTTCCGCATGCGTAACTGGATTTCCCAACGTGCCAAATCTGCATAAACTCTTACATCAGCGCTTGGGGCACATATTAAGGCGCCCGGGCCACACACAACAATCACTCCGTCGGTCTTATTACTTATTTTCTCTTTTGCGGAATTTACTTTATCAAGATCCAGAAAATCTGCTAGTTGTAATCGGGATATATATCCAAATATTGAATCATCAGTAACCTCAGGGAAAGTAAGCTCTTGTATTTTCTGCTCACTCTTGAACAACGAATTTGTGTTGATGAACAGATCAGCATGGGTTAACGCATTTTCGACCTCCCCGAAATTGACTCCAGGATAACATTCAATTGCGATAACTTTCTTTTCTTCCTTAGCTATAAACTTTGATGCAATATTTTCCCATCCAACAATTACATCTCCATCAATTTTGACAGAAGGGAGTTTATTATAATTTGATTTCAAATCCATTGTTTTAAGTATATAATGCCTTTTCCGGCACAGAACGTTCCGGAAAGTAATGGTACTTTATTTACTATTTCTCCAACTTCAAATTAGGCGAAGAATTTAACTCAATAACCAGCTTTCCTCCATTGACCACTTCTCTAAACGGGATTAGAATAGAATCCTGTTTTTTCCCATTTAGAGTTATCGTTTCTATATAGCTATTGTCGGCGCTATTATTTTTTGTCTCAATAACAAATTTTTGTCCTGTATAATAGTCTCGATTCAGTTGAATAGTTATCCGGTCAAACAATGGACTTCCTATCTGGAATTTCGGATTAATCTCGGTGAGTCCTTTTACATCGAATAAGCCCATGGACGACATAACATACCACGCTCCAAGTTGTCCCTGGTCTTCATCCTGTCCATATCCATATCCATGAAGTCCATCAATCCCGTAAAAGTCGTTCAGAATCTCCCGTACCCATTTTTGTGACAAATAAGGTTTGCCAGAAAAATTAAAAAGCCAGGAGATGTGTAGGTTGGGCTGATTACCATGATTATATGGGGTACCGACTCCGGCAAAGGCATGTACCGTTTTTCCACCTCCAAAACCATTGGGTTTCGAAATGATAAAGATACTGTCAAGTCTCGTGTTAAACACATCATGCCCTACACTCTCGACCAATTCTTCAATATCATGCGGCACATAAAAGGTATATTGAACTGCATTTCCTTCCTGAAAGCCAACCCAGGGAGCCAAAGGATCAAAATTCTTTATGAACTCTCCGTCGCCGGTTTTTGGACGAATCAGCTTTGTTTCCGGGTCGTATAATAGTTTCCATCCTTTTGCCAATTCTGACAACTGCCGGTAATCAGCATCTTTGTGTAATAACTTGGCAAACTGTGCCGCAGCAAAACTACTAAATGAATACTCCAGCGTATGGGAGGCAGCGAAACCGGAACCGATTGCGATTGTGCCATAACCAATGTTATCAATATAGGGTACATATCCCTTTTCAACAAATTGTCCAACATCTACCTTGCCTGCACCTTCGAGGCGGTTGCGCCATTCCAATTCATTTTTCAGAACTGCTTCGTAGCCTAATTCCACGTCAAAATCCCGAATACCGCAGTTGTAAGCAGCGGCAATCGCCAGCCCGGTAAAGTTTGTACCAACTCCGGAAACATACTTACTGTTGGCCATTCCATCTCCAAGCCATCCTGTTTCTTTGTACACTAGCAACTGGCTTTTCACCCAATCTGAATAATACTCAGGATAAGCAATTGACCACAACTGGGTTAAATTCCAAAATGCGCCCCAAATGGCATCTGTATTGTAATAGTTAAACGTTGGGGTTCCCTTTTCATCCAGTTCAATATGACCAATTTCGCCATTGTTCATCGGATAAGCGCCATTGACATCACTTGCTACCCCACGTCCTAATAGGGCATGGTAAAGCCCGGTATAGAATTTCGTTTTTTCAGCTTCTGTTCCGCCTTCCACATGAATCCGATTAAGATATTCGTTCCAAACAGCAGATGCTTGTTTTTTTGCCTTGTCAAAGTTCAAGTCTTTGGCTTCTGTTTCCAGGTTCAGTTTAGCATTTTTTATCGAAGTATAGGATTGTCCAATTTTAACGGTAATCGGTTCATTTGTTTTGGTCTGAAAATTTAAAGCCAGACAAGCGCCAACCCCTTGGATTTTGCTCTCTTTGCTGATTTCACCACCCCGCAAAAATGTATTGCATGATTCAGCCTTCTTATCGATTTCAGCATAGAAAAACATTTTCACTTCAGCCTCAGGTTGATATTTTTTCACATACTCAGGTTTCGTTACAACATAACCTTGAACCGTGTTTTTATCGACCATTTCAACGTAGGCATCAATTATTTTTCCACTTTCGCCCAGCTGGTTACCCACGTCAAACAAAATTCGGGCATCGTCGCTTTTTGGGAAAGTGTAACGTTGAAAGCCCACCCGCTTGGTGGCAGTCAATTCAACCTTCACCTGATAGTCTTTCAATAAAACAGAGTAATATCCCGCTGTTGCTTTTTCGTCTTTTTTATCGAAAACCGAGCGAAAACCCTCGGCCGGATTTTCTAATGTTCCCGGTTTAGTTTTTAATTCACCGATTATTGGTTGCAATAGAATACCGCCAACCTGAAATTCATGAAAGCAGGCAAAACCTTCGATCGAGTTGTGTTGGTCTTCATACCCAACAGCTTCCCAACCGTTAAGATTTCCATAGCTCCCGTTTGTTGAAGGCCCCATTTTGGCCATTCCAAATGGCACAGCCCCGGGAGTATAAAAAAACCAACGGCTATGAGTTGTTCCAATATTGGGATCTACATAGTCAAGCCAACCCGATGACGCTAAAAGTTGGACAGACACAAACAAGAACAGTACTGATGTGATACATTGCTTTTTCATTTTTTTAATTTGTCTAGTAATTTTGTTAATTTTTTCAATGGTGAAATACGTGCAAATAATTCAACCACAGAAGCTTGATCAAACAAGCCATTTAAGCTTTTAGCTCATTGTTTCGCGCGCCAAGTCTCCGAAAACAAAGCCATTTTTTATGGTGAGCTAATTGAATTAGTCAACTCATACAACAATTGCAGTGTGAAATTTTTCATCAAAATGAGTTCAGATTTATTCCAACCTATAACTTATTTCTTTGAACTAGATTGAAACTCTAAAAAAATGAATTTTCAATTAGCGTCACAATTTTCCAAATTCATTTCAACAACTCCTTTATAGGTTATTTTCACTGGCTTGATAAATCCATTATCATCAAAATGCAAGTGCTCCATACAAGTCACCCGATGATTGGCATCTGTTTCACCCAGTGGCCTGCGATGGTAAACGATATACCACTCATCTTGACCTGGAACCTTGATCAGGGAATGATGACCAGCTCCTGTCGCCACTTCAGCATCCTGCTTAAGCACCACTCCAATCCGCTTAAAAGGTCCAAAAGGAGAATCAGCAATAGCATAAGCCACCCGGTAATCGGGACCTCCCCACCCCCCTTCGGACCACATGAAATAATATTTCCCATTTCGAATAAACATGAATGGCCCTTCAACATAGCCTTCCGGGGTAATTTCTTTAAAAATGGTACCATCATCGTAAGGCAAAAAACCGGTGAAGTCATTTTTTAGCTTAACGATGTTGCAATGTCCCCATCCCCCATAAATCATGTAATACTGCCCATCCTTATCTTGAAACACAAACTGATCAATGGGCTGAGCACCGTTGTGAAATTCGTCCAATAATGGTTTTCCGAGATAATCTTTGTAAGGTCCCTCGGGACGATCTGAAATACCGATTCCAATCCCCCCTTCCTCATCTTCATTTTGAATATCGTTGGCTGCAAAAAATAAGAAATAGTGATTGTCTTTTTTAAAAATTGCCGGAGCCCACATGGCTTTATGAGCCCATTTTACAGCCGAAGTATCAATAATGCTTTCGTGTTTTTGCCAATCAACTAAATTCGACGAAGAAAAAGCATCCATAAAAACCTGCTGACCATAGGGAGCCGAATAAGTGGGATAAATCCAATACTGATTTTCGAAAACAGCACCTTCCGGATCGGCATACCAGCCATTGAATAATGGATTGCCCGAGGTCTTATGGTGTTGAGCTGATAATGAACCTACAAAAAGTAGCATCATTAATAAAAATAAGTTATTTCTCATAATCGATGTTATTTGAGAGTGAAAATGGCTTATCAAAATTTTGGGTCCTGGTTCCTCATTAGCTTGATTTGCAATATTCTATTTCGTTATTGAATAATCGGGCTGAGTTGAAAAAGAATAAGGGAAATCAGAATCCTTCGTTCCTCTGGCTTTGTTTGGTTGATCGTTCATTTCAAAGTTGATCAATGCACCTTTCTGCAGCTCATCGTAGTTGAAATAATTTTTACTGTATGATTTCCCATTCATTTTAATTGATTGAACATACCGATTTTCAACACTATTTTTAGGAGCTTCAATCATGATTGTTTTACCATTTTCAAGCTGTATGGTAATCTTTTTAAACAGTGGAGCACCAATCACATATTGGTCAACAGCTGGAGTTACCGGATAAAATCCCATGGCACTATATACATACCAGGCCGAAGTTTGACCATTGTCTTCGTCACCACAATACCCATCAGCTTGCGGAGTGTATAATTTATCCATTACCTCGCGCACCCACTTTTGGGTTTTCCATGGTTCGCCGGCGTAATTGTATAGATAAATCATGTGCTGAATGGGCTGATTACCGTGTGCATAATTCCCCATATTCATAATTTGCATTTCCCTGATTTCATGAATCGTACCTCCGTAGTAACTGTTATCGAAGATTGGAGGAACCACAAAAACAGAATCCAGCATATTGACAAACTCTTTCTTCCCACCCATTAAATCAACCAAGCCCTGCACATCGTGAAATACCGACCAGGTATAATGCCAGCTATTTCCTTCAGTAAATGCATCGCCCCATTTAAAAGGGCTAAACGGCTTTTGAAATGTTCCATCCTCATTCTTACCACGCATCAATTTGGTTTCATCATCAAATACATTTTTATAGTTCTGCGAACGTTTGGCAAAAATGGTAATCTCGTCTTCTGGTTTTCCCAGTTCTTTTCCCAGTTGATAGATACAGAAATCAGCAAAGGCATACTCAAGCGTACGGGCAACGTTTTCGTTTACACCAACATTATAAGGTACATAACCCAGCTCATTATAATAATCGACTCCAAAGCGACCTACAGAACTCATTGGTCCAGCAGTTTTGGAATTCTTCACAACGGCATCCCACAATGTTTCAATATCATATCCGCGTCCACCTTTCAGGTAAGCATCAGCAATCAGGGTAGCCGAGTTCGAACCAATCATACAATTGCGATGACCGGGACTTGCCCATTCAGGCAAAAAGCCACTTTCTTTGTATGCGTTTGCCAAACCTTCTTGTATCTGTTCATTCAAGGACGGATACATCAAATTAAAGAATGGAAAAACAGCACGAAAAGTATCCCAGAAACCATTATCAGTAAACATGTATCCGGGTAGAACCTCGCCATTATATGGGCTGTAATGAACAACATCGCCATTGGTATCAAACTCGTAAAATTTACGGGGGAAAAGTAACACCCGGTATAAGCACGAATAAAATGTTTCCATCTGATCATCAGTTCCTCCTTCGACAGCAATGCGTGACAACTCTTCATTCCATATCGTTTCGCCCTTTTCTTTTATCTGATCAAAAGAATCATCGCCCAACTCTTTCAAATTGCGCTCGGCTTGCTCGTAACTAATAAATGATGAAGCGACACGTGCGTGAATTTTTTCGCCTTTTTGGGTTTTGAACAGAAGCGCTGCTCCAACATGGTCGTCTTGCAATTCCGTCTTTCCATCAACGATTTTGTCTTTGCTCCAAACTGCGCTTTCAACAAAAGGTTTATCGAAAACTACCACAAAGTAGTTTTTGAAGTTTTCGGGCACACCACCACTATTGCGTGTAGTATAACCAATAATTTTATTTTCGGAAGGAATTAGTTTGATGTACGAGCCACGGTCGAATGCATCAATCAACACTCTCGACTCTTCATTTTCAGGAAAAGTAAAACGAAACATGGCAGCACGCTCAGTCGGTGTAATTTCAGTCACCACATCATAATCGGCTAAATAAACTTTGTAATAATGAGGCTTCGCTACTTCAGCCTTATGCGAAAACCAACTGCCCCGTTCTTCTCCGGTAATTTTCAAATCTCCTGTTAACGGAAATAATGAAAACTGCCCATAGTCGTTTATCCATGGACTAGGCTGGTGAGTTTGTTTGAACCCTCGAATTTTATTGGCATCATATCCATATACCCAACCATCGCCCATCTTGTTGGTTTGGGGAGTCCAAAAATTCATTCCCCATGGTAAAGCAATAGCCGGATAGGTATTTCCATTTGATAACTTAAACTCAGAATCTGTCCCCATAAGGGTATTCACAAAATCAACAGGCTGCAAGATTTGTCCATACAGGTTCAACGAAAAAAAGATACTGAGTAAAACGACATAAGATTTTGTATTCATAATAGTAGTTTACGATGATTATTCTTTTGGTAGAAGACGAATTGAATTAGATGTGAATCCTGCTTAATTATTGATACTACTTCAACACAGAGAATACTCCCTTTGAATATCATATTCTGTTGAACCCGCTGTCCGATGGCAATAACACTTCCGGGGATTACCCTTCGTTGATCAAACACCACTAAATCAATGCCGTCTTACCATAAAATAGATTTTATCGGTTTGAAATATTAACTCTGAAGTAGATTCTCTTTGCCCTCAGTCACCAGTTTAAGAACCAATTCGCCAAACAACGTATTTGCCCAGGCAAACCACGAACGGGTAAAATTAGCTGGGTCATCTTTATGAAATGTTTCGTGCATAAAACCAGTGTCAGCATCAGTGTCCCGAAGTGTTTTAATACACCAGGCAATTTCTTGATCATCTGAGCTAGTCATGGCGCGCATAATAATACTCATTGGCCAAACCATATCGTATCCAACGTGCGGACCGCCAATTCCTTCGGCTGCTTTCCCTCTAAAGAAATATGGATTATCTTCACTCCAAACCAGCCTTCTGGTATTTAAGTATAACGGATCGTTTTTTTCAACACATCCCAAATAAGGTAACGCCAGCAAACTTGGTACATTGGCATCATCCATAAATGTTGCATTTCCATAACCATCAGCTTCAAAAGCATATACTTTGCCATATTTCGGATGGTCAACAATTGCGTATTCTTTTATTGCTGCATCTACTTCCTCTGATAATGCCAAACATTCTTTTGCAAAAGTCCTGTCTCCGGTTACTTTTTTGCTGATTTCAGCCAGTTGCTTCAATGAAACTACGGCGAATAAGTTTGAAGGAATCAAAAAGCCATAAGTAGCCGCATCATCAGATGGACGGAAAGTTGAATTAATTAAACCTACAGGGTTCAGAGGGCGGCCATATCCGTGATTTGAAACCGTATCCAATTGCTGAGGAGTTTCCCGTTGAAATTTATAGGGGCCCAAACCGTCTTTGCGCTGTTGCTCTTTGAATGTTTTTACAATTAAAGCTGCCGCCTTTTGCCAGTCGGCATCAAAAACGCTCTTATCACCAGTCGTTTTCCAGTAATTGTATGCCAAACGGACGGTATAACACAAAGAGTCTATTTCCCATTTGCGTTCGTGCAAACCGGGTTTCATATCCGTCAGATCGCTCATCCAGTGAACTTCCTCTTCTTTCGTTTTATTGAAAGCATTGGCATATCTGTCCAATAAAACACATTGTGTTTGACGATTAACCACTCCGGCCAACAAGGATTGTAATTCTGCATCTTCATTTGCCAATGGCAAGTAAGGCCATACCTGCGCCGTTGAATCACGCAACCACATCGCATGAATATCACCTGTAATTACGAAGGTATCAGGCTTGCCATTAACCTTCTCGTACTCAACCGTTGTATCCAAAGTATTCGGAAAACAGTTTTCGAACATCCACGCCAGTTTCGGGTCTTTCAGTTTAGCTTTGGTAGAAGCAACTGCTTTTTCAACGGCTTTCGACGTAAAATTACGTTTACTAACCACTGGGCGATTGGTTACATAACTCGCTTTACCCACAGAAGCAAGCACTCCAGAGCCAGCAACAGCCACGCCGGCTACTGTTAAACTTCCGGTTTTCAAAAAATCTCTTCTTGTTGTCATATTATTAGTTTCAAATTTCAAATTGTCAGTAGAAGAAATAAGCTTGAAACATCGTCATTCCGATAATTATCGAATTCTGTCAGCTCAATCTCCATACAAATTTTTCACTCTGTCGTAATCCTCAGCTTCTTCCCTGCTTTTAAGTCTTCGTGTGAGATGAAATAACCGTCAACCGGCTGTCGATCATAACTCAGTCCGGTCATCTTCCGGCCTGTTCCTGTTTTCTGGATGGTAAAACTTATTTTAACATCCAGTTCAAAATCAACCTGATCAAACAACGGAACAGACACTAGATAGTCAGCATTTCCCGGCGAATAGGGATAAATTCCCATAGCCGCAAACACGTACCAAGCCGACATTTCTCCGGCATCATCCATACCACAAAGCGCCAAACCGTGTTCGCCCATTCCATAAAAATGGCTCATAATACTGTCGAGCATCACCTGTGACTTTTCTTGCTTGTCAACAAAATAGTATAGATATGGGAAACTATGGTCGGGTTGATTTCCGTGGCAATATTGTCCAATAAAGGACGAAACGTTGCGGGCAATGTGATTTGCATTCCATGGTATTGAGAAAAGAGCGTCAAGTTTTTCCTCAAATTCTGCTTCACTTTTGTACAAGCCAATCAAACCTTTGGTATCGTGTGGCGCAAAAAACGACGACTGCCAGGCATTGGCTTCGCGGTACATGTATTCGTAATACGGATATTCCGCGTTAAAATCCGATACCCAATCACCATTTTCAAGGCGCCCACGCATTAATCCAGTTGACGAATCAAATAGGTTTTTATAGTTTGAGGTCCGCTCCATTAACATCTTATAATCGTCTTCCTTTCCCAATTCTTTTGCAAGAAGTGCCACGGCATAATCGTCGTAGGCAAATTCCAGCGTTTTGGTAACCCCTGCTTTGGCTTTCGACTCTACATGTGGATTTTTTACTTCGGGTGTTGAGATGTATCCTTTTTCGATGTACTCGGCAATGTACGGACGTGTACCTCCTTCTTTGGTTGCATTGTTTAGTAGCAACTGATAAGCGCTCTCCACATCGTAATCACGAATCCCACGCAGGTACGAACCGGAAATAAAAGGCGCCGCATGATCGCCATGAAAAAAGGTTGGCATAAAACCTGTTTTTTTACCTTTATCTATTAAAGACTGAATAACGTCGTTGGTTACATCAGGCGACAGCATTCCCAGCAAAACCAATTTATTGCGGTAAGTGTCCCACAACGATGGATTGGTGTAATAACGAAATCCTTTATTTACCACTTTTCCGCTAGCATCGGTAAAATCTCCATTTACATCGCTGCGCAAAGCCGGCCACAAAAACGAGCGGTACAAAGAAGAATAGAAAAGTTCAGTTTCCCGTTCTGTTCCTCCCGAAACCTGAATCTTCGACAACAGGTTTTCCCAGGTTTGAGAGGCTTCACTTCTAATTTCAGGAAAGCTTTTATCGGCAATTTCAGCTTCTAGATTCTCTCTCGCATTTTCAGTACATACAAACGAAAGCCCGATTTTAATTTCCAGGGGTTGATCTGAATTTTCAAAGTTTACCACCGAAATTTCGCTGCGACCGCTTCCCTGCGATTCAATATTTTTTATTGAATGATTGGTCTGTGCATAAAAGTAGATTTTGCCTCCGGTTTGCTGATATCCCTGGAACGCTTGTTCACCCTGCTGCTCAATTTGCCAGTCGCTCACCCTTTCGTTTGATCGAGTTAACTGAGCCACCAGCTTTTTAACTTGGCCTGACTCGAAGGTGTATTTGTGATACCCGCAACGCAGGGTCGAAGTCAGCTCTGCATCGATACCGTATCGTTCCAGAAAAACTTGGTAATAACCCGGTTCAGCCGACTCTTTTTCGTGACTGAAAGCCGAACCAAAATCACGGGGGTCAACATCTCCGGTAACCGGTAAAAACGGTATGTGACATAAATTCCAGTGACCCTTGTTGGTGTGTGTAAAAGCCAGAATTTCGTTATCTTCATACTCATAGCCGGCTCCACTACGCCATTCAGTAATGGGGCTCAATTGTACCATGGCATTCGGAAGGGATGAACCGGGATAAGTTAGTCCGGCCCAAACACGCCAATCTTTTGGCGGTGTATAACCTACATCAACGCTGTCCTGTAACGGAGCGGTCCCTACAAAGGGATTCACATATTGAGTTACTGTTTTCTTTGATTGAGAACAGCTCATCAAGGTCAGAAAGATGAAGAAAATAAGAACAGTATGTTTCATCGTCAAGTTAGTTTATTCAATTACGGCGGCCCATCCTCCATCGCGAGCTAAATCAATTTTTAGCGTTTCGCCACTCTTTATATTTTTTGTTACTTTTCTATAATCCATCGCTTGAACTCCTGCATTCACACCGTCTTGAAAAGAAGTGACTGTATAGTTCTTACCATCATCTAAAAAATCAAAATCTATTTCAATTGTACGCTCCTCCTCATTGGTAATCGCTCCAACAAACCACTTACTATTACTACGCTTTGCTACCACAAAATACTCACCGGCTTTCGCCTGTAGAACACGGGTTTCGTCCCAAAGAACAGGCACACTGGTAATAAATTCGGTACATTCCCGCTCACGATAATAATAAAACGGATTATCTGCCAGCATTTGAATTCCACTTTCAAGTGTTACATATAGCGCAAGCTGATACGCTCGGGTTCCGATACTTACGGGATTGGTACGTGTTGATTTGTAATCTTCGGGATGTACTGAAATCATTGCTCCGGGAGTATAATCAGCCGGTCCAACTGCATTTCTTATAAAAGGTATAAACGCGTTGTTTTTGGTTGTAGCACGTCCGCCCCCAATATTTTGTTCCATACCAACAATACCTTCATAGGACAAAATATTTGGTAAAGCACGTTCCATTCCCGCAGGTTTAAATGCTCCGTGATAGTCAACAAACAATTTGTATTTGGCAGCTTCACGTGCAATACGCTCATAATAATTAACCATCCACTGGTCACTGCGATCCATAAAATCGATTTTAACACCGGCAATCCCCCACTCACTAAAAGTCTTAAACAGATCGATATTATTTTCAACGGTCAACCAAGTTAGCCAGAGTACAATTTTCACATTCTTTGACTGACCATATTTGATCAGTTCAAACAAATCAATAGTTGGATTTGGGGTATACGGATCGCGTGTGCTTTTAGCCCATCCTTCATCCATAATAATGTAAGGAATACCAAAATCAGATGCAAAATCAATGTAGTATTTGTACGACTCAAGGTTATATCCCGATTTAAAGTCAACACCGTACAAGCGGGCATCGTGCCACCATTCCCAACTTACCTGTCCCGGTTTAATCCAATCGGTGTCTCCCAACTCATTCGGACGGGACAATTTGAAAATCATTTCATTTTCAAAGATTTGTTTGTCATCGCTACTGATCATGAAAACCCGCCATGGAAAGTTCCGGGATCCTGCAGTTTTTGCAATATAGTTCGCCTCTTTAATAATCTTCAGACTGCGGTCTCCATCTTCTCCAAATTCAAGCGGACATTTCGGAAAAGTACTGTTCATCGCATTTCCTTCAACACCTTTCATAAATAAACATGGATAGTCAAACAGGTCAGCTTCTGAAAACAAAATTTTAAAATCCTGTTTGCTATCAATTAAAATCGGGAGTGTGCTCTTGTCCAATTCTTTGGCATCAGCAGTATTAGATTCCACATACGATATTTCATACGATGTTTTGAAAGAACGGGTCGGTGAAAGCACAGCATCAAAAGTGGAAGGAAACTGAAGGTGAACTTCTTCATCCAATACTTCAATATTTTCATCTCCTATATTTGTAATAAAACGATAAGCGACACCATCATTATAAGCTCGGAATTCAACGGAATAATCACCTTTAAATTTGAGTAAAAGAACATTGCAATGATTATCAACGACCCCATTTCTCAATGGAATTTCACGATCAATTTGTTCATTGATTGAACTGTATTTCTTTGCAGAAAGTCTCGGATTCTCACCCAAAGTCTGATCTTTTAACTTGAGCTCCAACGAACTCTTTTCCATCAACAAAAAATTATTGGCAGTAATCGAGTAAAAAATCTTACCTGCCAGTTCAATACGAACCTTGATATTATTATCAGGAGACGTAAGCTCCTGAATGCCTCCTTTAGCAAGAACAGAACCAGAAAACAGACCTATTAGTAAAATGACTAATGGTAACTTAATAATCTTGCATAAGCTCAATATGAGATTTGATCGTTTCATAGATAGTTGACTTAGGTATTTGAAATAAATTTTACTAAAGTACGATTTCGAGTATTATTCTAACTAATTTAATGTATTAAGACTTTTGTATGATAGAATTTAGCTCCGGAAATGATTCGAACAAAATAAACTCCCGGGATATTGATTGTCGGCTTGACCGTAATCAGCCCATCCCCATTTACCTCCTGTGATTCAAACCATTGAACTACTTGTCCGGATTGGTTGTATAAATAAACCTCGCTAGCCACACCACTTTTCTCAGGTATTTTGATCTTCATTTCTGTACCTCTGGGTGCCGGATTTGGGAAAACTGTCAGCGATTGATTTTTAGGAGAAAGTTCTATTTCGTCAACGTCTGTTACGGGATTTACCGAATTATATGCCACATTCAAAAATGCAGAAGCTGCAGCTGCCTGTCCCATCATGCCGATCTCCGAAGGATTCTCGCTTGTTCGGTACAGGTTCCATTTTCCTTCAGCATCTGAATAACTACTGGCGTAATAACCTCGTTTATCAATGTTATACGCACTTATAAAATCCATAATATCAGCTGCAATCGTATAAAATTTTTCATCTGCAGTTTCACGATACATATCAAGCAAAGCATCAATCATATCGTCGCCACCCCAAAACGAAATCTCGCTTAAACCTTGTCCCGGTTTATACCATTGATCAATACAACTGTTCATCATTTCGTGAGCATTATCAAGGTATTTTTGTTCATTTGTTATTTGATACAAAAGAATAGCATTTTGAATAACAACCGTTGTTTGGTAGGCACGATAACCACCGCCCCTAATCGATTCGCCGTTTACAGTGCCATTTAACGACCAGCTTCCGTTTTGGTAATAACTTGCCTGGTTAAACAATTTCGTATTCGAATCTTTAATTTTTACCGACAAGTCGTTCTCCAGCTCGTAATAAGCCAATGCTTCATCGAAATACCGGCTTTCGTTTGTTGCCTGGTAGAGTTTAGCCGCAGCGTAACTGGTGTAATTCACCGACATGGAAAACAACATTCCAAAACCCAGCTGATCTTCGTGTTGAGGGATAGCATACTTGCTGTCGCGAATACCGTTGTTAAACTCGTAGGCAATTTTTAGATTATTAAGCGTAGTTTCATCCTCGGTTGAATCATAATACATAGTAAACGGCATCATAAGCTGTCCGTTATCATCGTAAAAACGTGTTCCATTATTACCCGGAAGAACTGCATAACCGGTTCTTCCATCCTTTGTTACCTGATACTGGTCAATGGCAGCAAGATAGTTCACAAGCAGCGTTTCGTATTTCTCGGGATTCACTTTCCAGGCCTGAATCAAAGCCCGCAACATATGCGATGCCGGCCAAACAAAACTTGTTGCCTGATTAAAGTTTGACGATGCATCAATTGCTTCGGCATACAGCCCATTGTTTTTGTTGTAAAAGTCTTTGTGAATCTTGTCCAGCAGTTTTTCGCCAAAATATTGGTATTTATTGTCGTATAAATCAAAGGGGACTATTGCTGCCAGCTCCTCACCGCCATTTGTTTCGGCAGCAAAATATATGGTGCCGTTCTGATAAACAGCTGTTTGTGCTTCAAATATTAAATAGGCTGAATTGTCGTTAATAGTTTTAAACGTAACATTCCCAACAGCAGGATTTTCGCTTAGCTTCCATGTGGAAATTTCCTGTCCTGAAACGCTTACAATAACCGAATCTTTCCCGCTGTTCAGTATTTTCAGGCTTCCGTCTACCAAAATACGGTCTTTCACTATCCACGATGTTCCACTGCCTTTTTCCAGATTATGGTTACCGGTAAGGTCTTTTATCGAATCGCCTTGTCCTTCGTTTAACAACCAATTGGCTACCAATCCATCTTCGTTGCCATTTAGCTGAATATCTTTATTTAAATTAATCTCTTCGTCGGTCCGGGCAATATCCCAAATCCTGAAATCAAATAATTTACCGTCCAAACAGCGTTCTTGCCAGGCAGAACCTTCGCCCATAAACAAATGGGCTCCCGATGCAATCATTTGTTTACTCAATGTTCCGCTGCCTGCCAAAATTCCATCGATATAAATTTTCACTTCGTTAGCGGAATTCACCGAAACGGCAACATGTTGCCACTTCCCTATTTCAAGTTGGGTTCCGGTAGTTGTAACAGCCTCCCATTCTCCGGTTCCCACATTTACTTCTATGTTTCCGCTTGAATTAAACCGAAAAGCAAAACCCACAGCCCCCGAAGAACCATTCCACGATTCATCGGCCAGGATATAATTTCCTGCCCAACTGTCGACAAAAACCCAGGTTTCAATGGTAAAATCGCCGGAGATATAATCGCTGAAAGTTCCGCAATCGATATAGCTTTTAGCTTGTGATGAATTAAATTTCAGGACCCATGATTGTCCTACGGATGAAGGAGAAATTGAGCTAAAAAACAAAGTGCAAATTCCAAATAGCAGATATCTTAACATTTTTTGATTAAAAAAAAGTGTTTTTGATCTATTAGCAAATTCCTCAAGTGTATCTGACATGGTAAGATTTAGTTGGTTTAGGTTACTACATGCATACAGATAGTCTTGATACAAGATGGAGTGCTTATTTACTCACTTCTATACTTCATTGAAAGTAGTAAGTTGGAATAAACTTCACCACGAAGTACTCAATCTATTGTGAAATCAAACCTTTGTTTTGCAAAAGGGCTGCCGCTTCTATGAGCATACAACCGCTGAGCTGCTCTGGTAATCCGGTAATTGAACCCGGCTTTACGCTCCAGTCAGGACCAAACAGAATAGCTGGTTTGGCAGTTCCCTGCGTCCACAATACTTCAGCATTATACCGGATAAACTGAATGTAGCGCTTTTTTGCTGATGCATCCAGACGGTCCTGAAGAATCAGGTCGGTGAAATAGCGAATAAAAATTCCTTTGAAAAGACCACCATCGCCGGTTCCTTCACTTTTAAGAACGGAGTTATTGGTCAGGCTACTGGTTGTATAATCAGCAACCAGAACAGCATCATTCAGATAAGCCTTTTCGTTGAAGATTTTATATAACTCAACTGCAGAGCCAATAAACGTTCCCTGGTTGTAGGTAAACACCCAATCTTTATTGATTTGCCCGGTTTCACTGTTGATATTGTCATAAACCATTCCGTTATTCATATTCACCAGGGTCGCCTTTTCCCAGTTGTAAATTTTTAGAGCCCACTCTTTATAACTTTCATCCCCGAACTCTTGGTACAAGCGGGCTGCCAATATGCAGGCGGGACCGTTTGAGCAAGCGTTTTTGCTCCATTCCATTCCCTTTTTCCAGGTGATGCCGCCGTCTGCATTGTCATTCCATCCGGTTTTAATGTATTCCCACAATTGTAAAGTAGCCTCCTTAAATTTAGGGTCATTGGTATCCTGCCAGACACGTAATGTGGCCAAGGCAATCCATTCCATATCATCATAGAAATCATTTTCAAACGTATTTCCGTTTCGGGCTTTTACACCTGCGTACCAGTTGTCGAAGTAAGCACTGTACCTCGCGTCGTTGGTTCTCAGCCAGGCATCGGTAAGGACGTCCAGCGCATGAGCCTGCGGCCAATAATTCCAGTCAGCTTTCCCATTATTGTCATAGAAAAACCACTTTCCTTCGGAATTCCAGAACGAACTGGCCAATGACATACTACTGAGGTTTGCCGCTTCGTTCCAGTCTATTCCTTCTTCTTCCGGTTCAGTAACAATGTTTTCGTCATCGCCGCACGATATCAATAGTGCGGATAGCAGCAGTGCCATATACAGCCATTTTCTCATATCTTTTTCTTTTGAAGAATAGCCGGAAGTAATTAATTACTTCCGGCTATTGTATTAATTATAAACTTATTTTGTAATCGAATGCGTGTAGGGTTGACCCGCCTGCAGATAAATGGTATAATCTGCCGGAACGTCATCAAAATCACCCATCAGTTTCCACTTGTTATCCCACTGGGTAATATTGTCGATTAATTTGATATAATAGTACGATTCAGGGCTTGTTGGTGTAGGCCTGGAATCCGTTCCGTTCAGCGTGCCCCACTCCAGTTCAGTCTCTGGATCGGCTCCACCATTTTCTTTCACGAACATACGGAATTTATACCGTTCATCCCGACCCCAGCTTTCTTGTTTGAAAGTGACGGTCTGGTCTTCTGCCCGGAAGATTCCGTTTCCGACGTATGGAAGATCGAATAAGATCTGCCCTTCGGGAGAGAAATAGAACCCGATTCTTGTAACCAGTGTGTAAGTACAGGCACCCGTGTTAAAATCGAGCGTGATCCTGTAAACACCTGTTGTTTCAACAGTAGAAGTACCATCTTCCTTTATTAAGCCTCCGTCAGTGTAAAAAACTCTGGGAGTACCGGAAGTGCCGTCGGTGAAATAATATGGTTCGCCCGCAGTTAACTGGGTGTAAGTCTCAAACTCGCCTCCGGCAACTGCTTTCATTTGATGAGCCTGAGAAAGGTCATCTCCACCTTCAGAGCCTTCGCCTGTAACATAAACATCGATCGGCAAATCTGCAAAACCAGCCAGACGCGTAACTGTAATCGTTCGTTCCTCATCGCCTTTGAGCGTTTTAAGGCCTTTTGATGAGAAAACGGTCCACTTGAAACTCCCGGTTTCCGAAGAACCGAGCCCCATCATGCCAGCTATTTTATTTAATTGCTTGTGCGTAATGGTTACATTATTGTACAGTCCGTTATTATCTGCGGAAGTCAAATAAACAGGATCGGAAAAGTCACCATCCGCTTTATCAAAAGCGATTTGATAAACAGCAGTTCCGGTTTCCTCAACATCACAGTACTCCCACTCAAAATAGGAGGAAGCGCCCACTGAGGTCTCCAAAACTATTTCTTTACCATCCATAGGTTCGGTCAATGCGCTGACTGCCGTCAATCGGGTATCCACGTCGCCTCCATCGTCCTCGCATGCAACTAACGCGAGAAACAGCGAGGCTATAATTGTTAATCTAATCAATTTCTTTTTCATCTGTTCAGGTTATTTTATTACCAAATTATGAGTGTAAGCCCCTTCAGGATTCAGTGAGAAGGTGATATCGTATGTTTTATCGCTCCAACCATCTGTTGCAGGTGACTTCCAGACCTGATTGTTTGTCCATTGCTCCACATTCGTTTTTTCAACCATGTCGTAATACGCCTCATTACCTGTTGGTTTGCTGTCGTTATTGATAGCTCGCCACTCGGTTTCCCCTTCAGAGCTTTCCATCCTGAATTTGTATCGGTCGTCGGTATTTTCGCCGCCGGATAAGCCTGTAATAGTATAATTGGTCACTTCCCACACACCATAAGCTTTGTAGGGCAGTTCAACCTTCATTTGTGACCAGTTCAGATACAAGCTGACTTTAGTGACTTCCTTCGAGGTAAAAGAGCCGATGTTGAAATCGAGGTAATATTTATAGACCCCGGTTTTTGAAACCGAAGACGTTCCACCAATCACAACTTGTTCTCCCGACAAAGAGAATTCCATCGGACTGCCGCTTGTAGCGCTCACAAACTTGAAGCTTTCACCCTCGGTCAGTCGGGTGTAAATTTCAAATTCACCATCGGCCAATTTTTTCATCATTAGCGCTTCGGAAAGATCATCGCCGTTTTCTGTTGCCGCACCGGTGATGTACAAATTATCCGGAACATCGGCCAAGCCGGACAAACGGGTCAACGAAAGAGTCCTTTCTTCTTCCGCTTTCATCGGACTGATTCCTTTAGAGGAAAAAACAGTCCACTTGAGCGTTCCCAGCTGCGAAGACTCGATACCCGCCAATGCAGCAATTTTATTCAATTGCTTGTGAGTGAAGGTGGCATGGTTGCTCCCGCCGTTATTATCGGCTGCTGCAACAAACAGCGGCTCGGAGAAATCTCCATCAGCTTCATCAAAAGCGACTTCATACAATACCATTCCGCTGTCTTCGGCCCTGGCTGGTTCCCATTCAAAATATAAGGTTGCCGATGCCGAAGCCTGTAGCGTAATTATCTTTCCATTATCAGGTTCATAAAGCGAACTGACTGCCGTTACATTTAAATCTCTCACTTCACCATCGTCGCTACACGCGATCAAAGCGAAGATAAAAGAAGCTACTGTAAACAGTTTGATCAATATTTTTTTCATACGTAGTTTAATTTTAAACGCTGATTAATAAATGATTAATAGCCCGAATTTTGTGTCAAATTATTATTGATATCCCTCTGTGACTGAGGCACTGCGAACAGATAATCCCGTTCACTGTTAAATTTCCTCTCATCCAATTGGATATACTGCATATTGCCAGCCGCGAACTTCGCTCCATGAGGATTTCCGTTCATCACTGTTTCAATCGTCCCCCAACGACGGATATCAAAAAGCCTCAGACCCTCAATAGCCAGTTCAATGCGGCGTTCATTACGGATTAATTCACGAAGGTCGCCTGCCGGATAGTTCAAAGCATCAGCGTCAGTAAACCCTGCGCGGACACGGATCGCCCGAATCGTTTCGTTCCAAATGCTTTCGTCCATTTGCTCCAATTCATTTTTAGCCTCTGCATACATCAACAGCACGTCAGCATACCGCATTAGAATCAGGTTCAGGCTCGATTCAATACCTATTGGTGCTGTGGGGTCAAAATTTTTCCTCAGGTAGTATCCTGTTCCCGTTGAATTTTGTCCTGGCCCAGCATATTCGTCCAGGTTAGATGCGCCCGCCGCCTCGGAAGAACCAGGTTTGATATAAATGGTAGAAGTTGTTCCATCACCTTTTTCCCACTGGTAACCGTGATAAACGATCGTGGCTTCAAAACGCGGGTCCCTGTTCACGTATGGATTATCTTCACTATATCCTGAATTTGCATCGTCAATACCCTTCCCGTTTTTCATGATATAGGCATCAACAAGTTCCTGAGTAGGTGCAAAAGCATTGATTCGTCCACCCACGGAAATAGGAATGGCATCGTAAAACTCGCTCCATGTCCTTTCAGGGTATACATAACCAAGATCTAGTATTACTTCATCGTTGTATTCATTTTCAGGCATAAAAAGACCTGAATAGCTTTGGTAAAGTTCGTACTGTCCATAGGTACCATCCATGATATCTTCGCAAATGGAAGCCACGTTTGTCCAGTCGTTTTCATACAAATAGGTCCTTGCCAACAGGGTCATCGCAGCCCCACTGGTGATCCTTCCTTTGTCCGAATCATCATATTCTTCTTTAACCGGAAGTATGGTTGCAATATCGTTAAGCTCATTTCTTACGAAATCGAGCACATCCGATTTGGATGAACGTGTTACACTGTTAGCTTCCTCCAGATTCAGGTTGTGGTCGAACAAGGGGACATCGCCATATTGACTTGTAAGGCGGAAGAACAAAAATGCACGGATAAAACGGGCTTCTGCTTTCATTCTGGTCTTCAGCGTTTCATCCATATTGGGAACTAAGTCAACATTCTCTAAAAATGTATGACTGGTTTTAATTCCCTCGTAACAGGTTTTCCACTCGTTGGCAAAGCGGCCCAAGGCAGCATCAGCCTGTCCCGAAGTGATGATTTTTTCATCGGAATTTCCCCGGCCTTCGTAAAGGTTGTCTGACAACTTTTCGTTAGCAAAGAAATAGTTGGCACCAAACATCTGGCTATACGCCATATTTAAAACGGCGGAAGCTTTGTCCGGTGATGTCCAGTAGTTCAAATCGGTAAATTTATTCGTGGGTGCCAAGTCCAGGTCGTTGCACGAAGTAAAAAATGTCAGGAACATCACTACAATTCCTACGTAGTATTTTCTTATATTTTTTTCCATGGTTTGCGTGTTTTAAAATTCCAATTCCAATCCAAATCCATAATAAATCAATGTAGGATAGTTACGGGCGCTGTTGGCCCCAACACCACCTATTCCTCCCATGTTATTTCCGAATTCGGAAGATTCCGGATCAATAAAAGAGTTTTTCGATAGTGTCAACAGGTTTTGCGCGTTAAGACTCGCACGCAACTTCTGAATTCCAACCCTTGATGTTAACCTTTTTGGCACGGTATATCCTAATTGAATATTCTTTACACGAAGGTAAGCCCCATTTAAAAGGTAGATGTCAGTACCTGCCTTTCCCCAATTGTTTGCAGAAGAAGAAGAACTAGGAGCTACAAGGCGCGGCCACTTCGCATCGGGATTGGTGGGCGTCCAGAAGTCCAATTGATGTTGATAAATTACATAGGAATAATTCGAGTGGAAAGGCTCGATGAGCTCACCACGAATATACATGTCGCGTTTCCCGACTCCCTGCAATAAAACGCTGAAATCAAAGTTTTTGAATGAAACATCATAGGTAAAACCGAAGGTATACCTTGGGAAAGCATTTCCCAGTACCACTCGATCCTTATTATCAATAACCTCGTCTCCGTTGATGTCCTTATACTTTACATCTCCGGGTTGAACAGAAGCTCCAACGGGAAGGACACTGTTGGCTATTTCCTCGTAACTTTGAAAGTATCCGTCGGTTTTAAATCCAAAATAAGACCCCAGCGCTTCGCTTTCGCGAATCAACTTGTATAACTGATCGTTCGGTTCGATACTTTCTTCTCCACCGAAATCGGTCACTTCATTTTTCGAATCGGCAATGTTCAGGTTGAACCTGTGATCGAAATTTGTCGACTTCAAACGGTAGGTAAGGGTTGCTTCCCATCCTCTGTTTCTCATTTTCCCGGCATTCTCTTTGGCTGCATTACTTCCGAACACGGTCGATACCTCGGGTGAGAGCAGGATATCGGTCGTTTCTTTGTTGAAGTAATCGAGCGTCACATACAAGCTTCCGTTGAAAAATCCGGCGTCCAATCCAATATTCAGGTTGGCCGATTTCTCCCAGGTCAAAAAAGGATTCCCAAAGGTATATCCTGTTCCCGGTACAGATTTATTGTTGAACACATAGGTATTCTGATACATTTGGTAAACCGTTTGGTAAGAGTAGTTGTCCACATTCTGATTACCCAATACGCCATAGGAAGTACGAATTTTCAAATCGCCGATACGATCACTGTAGCTTTTCATGAAATTTTCAGACGAAAGTCTCCAAGCTGCAGAAACCGAAGGAAATAACCCCCAGCGCTGATCTTCGGCAAATTTTGATGAGCCGTCATACCGTACCGTAACATCCGCATAATATTTGTCCATATAATTGTATCCTAAACGTCCAAATACAGAGGTGATGCTGGTTTGATCGGTATCTCCGTTACTGTTTTTATTATCCGTGTTTTGTACCGATTCATCTGTAGTCGGGAGCCCCAGGTCTTCGTCAGTATATTCCCAGGCGATCCGGCTTGCTTTGAACGTATACGATTCGTTGGAAACGCCTACCAAACCACTCACATGGTGAACAGAATTGAATGTACGGTCGAAGTCCAGCATAAACTGCGTACTCAGGGTGTACCTTTTGCTGTTATAATCTTCGGTAAGCGTATTGGAGTTGATATATGAAACCGGTGTTTCAAGGTCGGCCGATGAGTACAGAGGCACTTTCAGATCTCTTCGAAAACGGTGGTGCTGCGTCAGGTCAAGACCCACCAGCCCTTTTGCTTTTAGTCCATCAATAATACTAAAATCGAGGCCTAAGCTACCAATAAAATTATCTTCATCCTTTTTTTCATAGCCCCCGTCGAGCAAGCCCCCCATGGTATTATCGTCTCCAATCACATCGTTTATCAACCATTTGCCATCTTGCTGAAACTTATAATAGTAATAAGGAGGAATACGCGAAGAGTTGATAATGGTATTTCCGGTTCCTCCGGCTACTGTATTTTCGATCCTTTTTGTGTAAGCCATCAAAGAGGTGAGCTTGAATCGGCCGTATTCGGTTGTATGGTTGGAGCGGAAGTTATGCCGCTTCATTCCAAAATCGCCAGCAAAGTTGCTCTCCTGGTCGAAATAACCAGCTGATATCATGTACGTGCTGTTCTCGTTACCACCAGAAACACTCATGTTATAATTTTGCTGCAGCCCTTTACTCATGATTTCGTTCAGGTACCAGTATTCTTCACCACGGTGTTCATATAAATCGCGGATCTGCTCCGGAGTAAATATGGGAGCGTTACCGACATTCATGTTCGCTTGGTCACGAAGCATAGCGTTTTCCCAGCCCTGCACTGGCTGAAACAAGATATCCGGATCCTGATAGCCGACCATGCTACTGAACTTAACCTGCGGTTTTCCTGTTTTACCGCCCTTTCTGGTAGTGACCAGAATCACACCGTTAGCGGAACGGGATCCGTAAATGGCTGCGCTACCAGCATCTTTCAGTACCGATATATTTTCGATGTCATTCGGATTCAGGTTGTTCAACGTCCCTGTACCTGAAATCAATCCGTCGATAACGATCAGCGGGTCATTATTACTCATCGTACTGACTCCGCGGATATTGATACTCATATTGTTATCATTCGGATTCATGCTCTTTTGCTGAATGATAAGATTGGCCGAAGCTCCTTGTAAAGCCTGAGATGCATTACTCACGGGGCGACCTTCTATAATATCAGAGTTGACCTGATCTACAGCACCAACCAAATTTTTCTTTTGCCGGGTACCGTAACCTATTACAACAACTTCGTCAACTCCAATTAAATCTTCAGCCATCGTTACATTAATAACTGATCGACCCTGTATTTTCTGGGATTGAGAAGCCATCCCAATAAATGAAAATACCAGTGTGGCATCATTAGGAATATCATTCAGAACATAAGTTCCATCAGGGCGGGTTATGGTTCCGCTCGAAGTTCCTTTTAAGATAACAGTAACTCCTGGCAACGGAAATCCAGACTGATCAGTAACTTTCCCAGAAACTGATTGTGACTGCTGATACGTTTTCTCTTCTAGTTGAGAGTTGATTAGTAAAATCTGTCGGTTTTTGATGGAATAAGAGATATCGGTATCATTAAACAACCGATCAAGAATTTCGTTAACACTTTCTCCTACAACGTTGATGTTCACCTTTCGGTCCACATCAACCATACTTTTGTTGTAAAGAAAAAAGAACTCACTGTTATTTTCAATCTCATCGATCACATCCTCAACCTTTACATCCTTCATATACAGGGTTAGTTTGGCTTGCTGGGAATATGAGTTTACAGCAAAAGCCTGTGATAATGAGATAAAAAGAATAAAGATGGTAAAACGCATCATTTTAATCATTTTTAGCAGGCCAATGTCGTGCATCAACCTTAAGTTCTGTTTTTTTTTCATAAATTTGTTAATTGGTGGATTTACTAAATTTGTCTAGTTAATTCTACTCCATGACAGGGAAGGTAGTGCAATACCTCCCTGTTTTTTTAGCTTCACATAGGCATATATTATTTGTTTGTTTTGTTATCGTTTATCAACCACATCTCCACAGTTCTTTTGGAAAAAGTGTAATCGGGAAGCTTTTCTCGCTGATGAATTTCGTATCTAATAGGGGCAACCGTGGATAGCATTTTACAAATCTCCTCCAGGTTTTCATCCTGAAACGTGGCTCTAAAAACAGATTTTTTTAACAAATCGCCATGTAGGATAATGTCAGTGCTATATCTTCGTTCCAACCTTCTAGCGATTTCTGTCATGGGTTCATTTTTGAAAATCAGTAGTCCGTCTTTCCAACTTGAATAGGATTCAGAATCAATACTGGTCTTGATCATTTTGTGGGTCTGTTTATTAAAAACCAAATGTTCATCAGGTATTAATACATTTTCAACCTTACCCTCATTATTTAAAATCTGAACTTTCCCCTGTTCAAGAATGACTTCTGCAGTAGCTTCATTTTCATAGGAAATAACATTGAATTGTGTCCCTAAAACCTGCACATCAAAATATGGAGTAGCCACTCTAAATGCGCTTGAGTTTATATGTGCAACGTCAAACCACGCTTCACCATAAATTTCGACATGACGGTTATTTAGAAAATCAACGGGATATTTAATTGAGGAACCACTATTCAACCATCCAATTGATCCGTCTGGTAGCTGAAACCGAGTCCTGCTCCCAATAGGAGAATGTATTTCTGCCCATGAAACAGACACTTCCGGTTTGTTGACAGACAAATAACTAAAAACAGCGATTGTAATTAATGCTGGCAGCAACAAGACTGCTGCTATTTTGGAAAACTTGGAATAAAAATGAGCTAACGCCCCTTTTTCAACCTGTCTTAAATTAATCTGATGATGCAATTGATCCAGTATCCGATGAACATTAACGTTCTCATCCACATTATTTGTTGTCGTGTTCCAATCTTCTTCCAATGATTTTTTAAACTCAGGATTAGATTCGTCTTTCCTAAATGAAGACGCCACAAACGAGTAATCACTATATGAATACTTGTTGTCAGCAAACCGTCTTATTTTGTTCTTTTTATTATCCATGGTTGTATGTTATGTCCCTATTGCATCATTTTCCACTATGCAAATGGAAAGAAATTTGTAAATAAAATTAACCAGCGGACATAACATCAACACTACCAATCCGATAGGATATTATTTAATTGAAATAAACAGGGTAAAGAAAAGTAAGCCTGCCAATTTTTCTTTCCGAAGTTCGTCGAGGATATATTTTTGAGCGGTGGCAAGTTGGTTCTCAACCGTATTTGGAGAAATTTTCAATTCTTCTGCAATCTTTTTGATAGGCAATCCGTCATATTTGCGCTTGATGAAAATTTCCCTTCTTCTTTCCGGTAAAGCTGCTATCATTGTCTCAACCTTCTGAAGCAGAAATCTATAATCAATAATTTGATCAAGGTCGTTTTCCTGTTTTAACATCTCGTAAATCAGGTCATCCTTGTGTGCATTTTCTTTTGAGCGTTTATTGAAGTGCTTCCGAATGATATTGTAAGCGATTGTAAAAAGATATGCATTAAAAGAACTGCTTGGTTTTAATCCGTCCCGCTTCTCCCAGATATAAAGGAACACTTCTTGCACAACTCCTTCTGCCTCTTCTACCGATTTCAAATACTTGACCGAAAAGTTATATAAACGCTTTGAGTACTTCAGAAACAGGGTGTCAAATGCCTTGACATCTCCAGCCATTAAATTCTTTACCTCCTGATAATCTATATTTTTAAAATTTGAAGTCAAATCCTTTCCCTTCTTTGTAAATCCTTTCCGTTCAAAATTCAAATATAGATGAAATCCACCATATATTTTGGCTGTTTCCTCTTGAACTTTATCGATCTATCATAACAAAGTGGACTTATCATAAATTGAGTTCACTTACCCAATCCCTGTAATTTCCATCCAACACATTGTGTTTTTTACAATTTCGGCAGTAATGCCACTATCTTGTAACAGTACCTTACCATTAGCCGAATGAACTATTCATTCTACTGATCAACAATCAGTTGACGACAAATAAACTTTTCTACATACAGCTGAATTATAGAATATTGCGATTAAGGATATCCCGTTAATACAAAAACCACCAATTAAATTGGTGGTTTTTGTATTAACGAAGCCCATTAGTCGATTCGCAACCATTGGACTTCTTGAATAGCAATCTGGAATATAATCTTTGTTGTACGCAGTACTGACAGTGCTACTTATCCAACAGCTTAATAAAATAACCTCCAACCACTGATCGGGCCTGGAAAGCGACTTGATTCGCATCGGGGGTCTCGTACCAATCTGTCATCGGAACACGATCAGGAGTCTCAGTCACAAAATCATGTAACGGAGCGATGAATTTTTGGAAAGTCACCTTGTCCTGCGCCAGAGTTGCCGTCCAAACGATCCAATCACTCTTTGTGTAGGTTCTGCGATTATCCAGAGGTAATCCATACTTATTCTGTTTGGTCAGGTAATAGGCAATCTCCGTTTGTGCCACCTCCTCAGGAAAAATTCCCAAATTCATCAACTTGTTCCATACCAAATTGTACTTCTGGCTCCACGTGCCTTTCTTGTCAAAAGTTAAACGGTAGTGATCACCCTCATTGGCCATTTCAATCCACTTGACTGCCATCTCTTTGGCTACTGAAGTGTATTTTTCTGCAATGTCTTTTTTCCCCAGCATCTTTGCCATACGACCATAACATGCAATACCCATAATTGCTTTAACCGACAGGTTTACGTTATGTGCAAAGTGTCCGGCAAAATCATCTGTACATAGCTGGTTATCAGGATCCAACCCGTTATCCAATAAGTAATTGGACCAGGTTGTCAGCACATCCCAGTGCTTGGCTGCATAGTCTGCATCTCCTTCTGCCTCGGCAATTGCTGCAGTTAAAATTATCATGTTACCACATTCCTCAACCGGCATATCGCCACCATAGGTCTGACCATTGGCTTTTGGATAAGTACCTACATCATGCGCTGCAAAAGGTTTCGTCCATTTGCCACTTTCAGAATAATAAAAAATCGGATTTAACATCCCTTTCAATAATTCAGGGTTATATTTTAAGTACAAGGGTGCCGATGGATAAGTCACATCAACAGTACCAATAGATCCGTTACTAAAATTCTCTTTCGATAAAAACAGGATATTGCCTTCTGTGTCTTTCACCAATTTGTGGGCAGCAATTGATTGACGGAAAGCCAATACACAGAGGTCGGCATATTCTTTGCCTCCAGCAGCAACAGTTTCAGCCCAGAGCTGGTTATCAAAGTCTGCGCAATTATTTATAATCTGGTCATGTTCAACTACGGCTAATTCCAGAGCATCTGCAAAACTCACTGTCCCTTCTTTGGTCCACCAAGCTTTCAGGTTATTACCAAAATACTGAATACTTTCTATATCATCATATGCAATCATCACATATCCGCGGGCTGCATCGTCATAAACCTTACCAAGGTCTTCGACACAAACCATCGCCGGCATTTCTTTATTCGGCTTAGTAACTATTTTACCGCCATCTTCAACGCTCCCAGAACCAATAAAGGATTCTTTAGCTTTGACGTAATCTCCAACTGCAACCGAAGAGTTTTCGTCTTTTCCTGTAGCTAAATAAACATATCCCCAATCAATACGAACATGATCACCTTTTTTCCGCAAAACTGGTTGCTCAGTAGTTCCGGCTTTCACGTAGCGAACTTCGGCTGTTTCTCCCAGGCTTACTTCCACCTCCTGGTTAACCTCATTAACAGCCCACTCAGGGGTGGTTTCAAAATAAACCTGCACGTCATGTTCCGACCCGTCATTTGAAACAACTTCGTAGTTGATGTAATTTACCGGGCGGGATAGTAAGTCCAGATTGCCGGGCAATAGCGGCGATACAAACTCAAGTTTTAAATCAATCGGACCACAAGTAAAGTTGTAGTGTGTTTGTGTAGCAGACATTGCCACTTTGGTTTGAATAGCGGTTTCTGAGAACTGTTCCTTCTGATCACTATCCGTAAAAATTCCAAAGTCGACATATGCTAAACCTCCACGATCAAGACAATGAGCTGCAATTACGTTTTTTCCTTGTTTTAATTGATCGGCATCAATTTTAAGAATAATGTTCCAATTAGCACTATTTCCCGTATTCACGATTTCTTTACCATTCAAGTAAAGCTCAAAATCATCATCGTGAGAATAAATCAGGTATAAATTTTGTCCAACTGAAACCTCAGGCAAAGTAAATTCACGACGTACCCATATTTCCGGTGCTTCCCATACCGTATTGGAAACCAAACTTCCGCTCGTTCCATAAGCGCCTTTTCCTGACTTCCAGGATCTATCTTCGAATTCAGGTTGTTCCCAACCTTTCGAAGGAGCTTCAAAACTGTATTTTCCATCCCATGCTTCTTCTTTTGCCATTGGCAACAAGGTCTTCAAAGGAATATCCTCTTTACCCATGAAGCGATAGACACGATCATCTACACGAATTGCTCCTATTAACGAGTGGGTTTTTCCAGTCCAATGTTGAATTGGCTTGTCGAATAATTGATCTGCCATTGACCATGCACTGGTATATGGATCGATCGTAATCAATGGATAGGCTGGTGCCCTCAATTCAGTAGTTACGGTTTCGGTAACTGTGTTTAGCTTTTTCGCGCAGGCCCCCAATAGGATTCCTACAACTAAAAGAGCAATAATCTGCTTAATTTTTAATTTTGGCATTAAATTCTGGTTTATCTGGTTTATTAAAATGATCAATCTATCTCACTCTGATGTTCAGCTTCTTTGCCCATTCGTTCCATGCTGCACTCAATTCTTTAACTTCCTCAGGATATTGGGCAGAAAGATCATTCATCTCAGTATGATCTTCATTAATTCGGAATAATTCCCAATCTTTTCCCGGTAAGGCAGACATTTTCCATTCTGCTGTTCGTATAGCCCGACCTCGTTGATGTTCCCAGAAAAGTGTATCATGAATACTTTCTGTTTCACCTAAAAGCATAGGCATCAAGCTTTTTCCTACTAGAGCAATCGTTTTTTGACTATTTACGATCTCCGGATAGTCAGTATCTGAAACTTCCAGACAGGTAGGCATTACGTCAATCACATGCGCAACTCCCCGGTTAATGGTATTTTCTTGTCCTTTTAACCCTTTTGGCCAATGAATAATAAAGGGAGTCGCTGTTCCTCCTTCATACGATTCCATTTTCCAATAGCGGAATGGCGTATTGGATGCGCTTGCCCATGCTCTTCCTATATAATTCCAAGTGGTTTCCGGACCTGGATGATCTGAACCAAATTCGATAATTGTTGAATCACGGGTAAATCCCGGACGGTCGAAACCGGGTGGATATCCACGTTCATAAGAGGCACCATTATCAGATAAAACCATGATGATGGTGTTTTCATACTGACCAGTCTCTTTCAACTTTTGAATAATCTCCCCTACTCCCTCATCGACCCGGTCTATCATGGCTGCATGAACCGACATACACGCGGATTCATAATCTTTCCTTTCCACATCATCCCAAACTCTACCCGATGAATTTTCAGGAAGTGGGTAACTATCCTTATCGATGATTCCCATTTCAGCCATTCGCTCATAACGACTCTTTCTCAATGCCTCCCAGCCATCTTTATAGGTGTCTTTATATTTTTTAATATCCTCGGGCAAAGCATGTAAAGGCCAGTGCGGAGCCGTATGTGCAACATACAAAAAGAAAGGTTTTTCGTCTTTTCCATACTCATCAATTAAATCGATTGACTTTTCAGTTATAAAATCGGTCATGTAAAAATCTTCCGAAACCTCTTTAATTGCTTCTTCGTTGTGCACCAGACTGAATGGATCAAAATAATTCACCACACCCCAAATTACACCCCAATGTTCTTCGAAACCGCGATTGCATGGATAATTTTCCAGTGGTGAAAATGGACCATAATCTACCTGATGAGCCATCCATCGCAATTGCTCTACTGGTTTATTCACCGGTTTAGTTTGTGACAAGTGCCATTTGCCGGTCATACCCGTATGGTACCCATTTTCCTTTAAAACTTCAGCAATAGTCGCAGTGTTCATCGCTAAATTTACACCCATGCCATTAATTCCGGCCTGCTGAGGATGGTGTCCGGTTAGCAATGATGCTCTGGTTGGGCAACAACGGGCACTGTTATGCATTTGTGTAAAACGAATCCCCTGGCCAGCCAGTTGATCAATATTTGGAGTCTGAATTTCACCTCCATAACATCCCAAATCAGAATAGCCCATGTCATCAACCATGACGAGCAGGATATTTGGCTTTTCAAAGACTTTTGATTGTGTTGGAACTGAAGCACAACTAGCTAGCAGTGTGCTTCCCAACACTATCGATTGATTTTTTCGATTCATGATATTGATATCTTAATGGTTATGTATTTTTATTTGAAGTTCTTTCCAGTCGACTACTTTCGATTTTGCAGCCCATTCATTGTATTTTGCGATTAGATATTTTGCCTTTTCTGGCATTTTTTCAATTAAATTCAAACTTTCGGTACGATCTTCTTTTACATTGTAAAGTTCCCAATCTCCCGGATATCGTTTTACTATTTTCATATCACCATCCCGAACAGCACAATTCCCTTCATGCTCCCAAAATATAGGTAAAGTATGAACCGTTTTCCCTTCAATAATTGCCGGAAAAATACTTTGCCCGGCTAGTGGAATTATAGAGTTTCCGTTATATTCTGCTGGGTATGAAGAAGCTGTTACTTCTTTAATAAAACACGCAATATCCGGTAAAAATCCATACTGATCAATCCAGGTTCCATTCTTCTCTTTTGCAACTCCCCCCGGCCAGTGAACGATTAACGGAGTGCTTCTTTTGAACCAAAATCGGATTTATGATTTTGAATGGATCACCTTAGAAAACAAGAATACCACTAATCAAGAAAACGCTCCTCACGGCTACTGAACGTTGCTAAACCGGTAGATGGAACGTGTTTGGTAAACCTCACCCGGATTTAAAATTATTGATGGAAAGTTTTTCTGGTTAGGTGAATCGGGGAAATGCTGCGTTTCTAATGCAAAGGACTCCCGAAAATCAAAGGTCTTCCCCTGTTTGCCAGTATCAGATCCATCCATAAAGTTTCCCCCGTAAAACTGAAGAGCGGGTTCTTCGGTAAACACTTCCATTTTGCGGCCGCTTTCCGGTTCTACCACAGTGGCTGCCAGAGTCATTGCTCCCTCGGCCGTTTTATTCAAGACAAAATTGTGGTCATAACCCAAACCATTCTGCAACTGTACGTTCTCAGCTTGCATGGGTAAGTCCTGTCCAATTGGCTTAGCTGTTCTAAAATCAAAAGGCGTTCCTGCAACCGGTGCATTTTCGCCCAGAGGAATCAGCGTTGAATCAACCGCCGTGTAGTAATCGGCATTGATGGTCAGCAAGTGGTTGTTAATTGTTCCGTTAGCTTCGCCTGCCAAGTTGAAAAACGCGTGGTTGGTCAGGTTGACCGGGGTAGCTTTGTCGGTTGTGGCTTTATATGCGATTGCCACTTCATTATCGTCAGTTAGCGTATAACTAACTTCAACATTCAAATTTCCAGGATACCCCATCTCACCATCTTTTGACAGATAGCTAAGTGTGATGCTATTCTTAGTTACTGATTTGACATCCCAAACAACATTATGAAACCCTTCTGGTCCTCCGTGCAAATGATTGGGATCATTATTAATTGGCAAGGTATAGGTTTCGTCATTTAGGGTAAATTTGCCTTTGGCAATCCGGTTTCCCACGCGGCCAATTATGGCACCATGAAAAACTTCTGTCGCATTTAAATAACCATCAATGCTGCTAAAACCTAAAACCACATCAGCCATTTCACCATCGTTCCCGGGCACACATAAACTTACAATCCGCCCGCCATAATTAGTAATTGCCGCAGAAATTGCACCATTTTGTAGAAAATACAGATTTGTTTCCTTGCCGCGAACTGTCGTCTGAAAGTCCTCAAGATTTAGGTTTCCACAGGTTTTTGTTTCTGTTGCTTTGGGGCTACATCCGACCTGGATTAAGACAACTGCCAGCAACATAAAAGTTAGTTTTATCTGATTCATTTTTTTCTTTTTATACGTATGTAAATTATTTTACTATTTCCCCGTTGTTGGGCCATGAACGACCAATTTTCCATCTTCTGTCACTTCCATCGGATCGAAAAAAACCACCCGGTTTTCTCCTGTTTCTGAAGTCCGCCCATGGTAGACACAAAGCATGCTTTTCCCGTCCGGAGCAATCGTAATTGAGTTGTGCCCCGTTCCTGTTACAATACCGCCTTGGCCCACATTTTTCTGCAAAACCGGATTGTTATCTGCTTTTTGAAATGGCCCCAACGGCGATTTAGATGTAGCATAGCCTACAGCATAGTTTTTTCCGCCAAAAAAGTTAGCCGAATACATCATATAGTAGGAGTCTTTTTCTTTGAAGATGTAAGAACCCTCAGTCCATCGCCGGTTAACTTCGCCGGAGGTAACCGAACGACTCTCCCACTCCGCCTGTTGATCGTCCATGCTCAACGGCGGACGAAGCAGTAGTTCAGGATCACCCACAATACCTGAAAAATCAGGCTTCATTTCTACACCATAAACCCAACTCTCCTCAATCTTGTCAAACAATCCCTGCTCGCGCGCCCAGTCGGCTACTTCGCTCTCAACCGGATTCTTGTAGCAACAACGCGAATAGTATAAATACACTTTGCCGTCTTCAAATAACAGGTTGCCGTCAATCACCGGATAACCCGGATCGAAAATCGGACGATCGTATAAGTCAGTGTAAGGTCCGGTTGGTGAATCGGAAACAGCCACGCCAATGCGAAAATTCTCGAGTTCATTGGTAGGATTGATCCGCCAGTCGGCGCTAAAAAGCAGGTAAAATTTTCCATCCTGCTCATACAGTTCAGGAGCCCAGAAGTTGGCAATCCCCCAAGACTCTTCTGTATTCCCTTGATAAATACGTCCTTTATCTTTCCACTCAGTCAGATCGGTTGAAGAGTACATTTTGAAACCGTCTTTCACTCCGCCGGTGCCAATCATGTAATACAGCCCATCGGAGGCTTTCAGAACGTACGGATCTCCAAACTCGACTGGTAAAGGATTTTGCACTTGTAGTTGCTCCGCTTTCTTTTCCTGACACGCTCCAAGAAGAAAGCCAGCGACAGTTAAAAGTAGAATAGTAATTTTTAAATTCATGTTAATATTTATTTAAGTAGTTACATTCGAAATTTAGAAGATGAAATTAATTTTCCGTTTTTTTTATTTGATTGTTTTCCAAAACCGCATCGTCAGATCTAATATCTAATTTAAATCTTTCAGTTCCGCTTGTTCAATTTCCACTTCACCAGCCGGTCGGTTAATTTGTGTTCCTACCGGAACAGGGATTCCAAAATCAGGGGTTCCATCAGCATTCCAAGTAAAAGGCTGCATGCGTACGTTACGATCCCACCCTGGTTCCGTTGATTTTTTAGAGTGATAAACAATCCAATCTTCGGCACCATCGGGCGATTTGACAAAGGAACAATGTCCAACGCCATGCACCTGTGTTGTTCCCTGAAAAACAGGGCCCTTTTTAGTCCAGTTTGATGGGTCAAGCAAATCACCATCCGGATCATTCAGTAGCAGTATGCCTTGCCGGTACTCTTTCAGCCATGATTCGCGGCAGGAATACACCACAAAAACCTGGTCGTCATTTTTTAGAATTTGGGCTCCCTCATTCAAATTGAGCGGTCCGCCGGTTTCCCAACTTTCCTCCGGAGAAGAGAGTAACACGCGTGTTCCTATTAAAGTATAGGGATTTTTCATTTCCTGGATGTACAAATGCTGCGGAGTAGCATCCGTATCGCGTTGTTCTTTCCAACCTGACCATATGGCGAAGAGTTTGCCTTTGTGTTTCAAAATAGTCATATCAATGGCCCAAATATTAGTGCTCGAATCATAGGGATTATCGCCAGTATAGAGCATTCCCATATCTTCGTAATCGCTGAAAACATCAGCTGTTTTAGAACGAAGGACACCGGTTCGTTGATTAATAAACGGAGAATCGGGGGTACTTCCAGCAGCGTAATAAACATACCAATGGCCATCAACAAAGTGAATTTCGGGTGCCCAAACACTGTGACTGTTCCAGCCGTTGGCCGGTGCTTGCCAGATTCGTCTCAGCTCACCTTTTCGGGTAAGGTATTTGGACCGCGAAACCAAAATTGAATTATTGACAGAATAACAATACACATAGTCATCGCCTTGTTGGGTCATCCACGGATCGGCTCCATCCCATACCGGATTTGCAAATGTGGTTTTCACCGAATCTTCGGAAACAACTTCAGACTTTGTTGTACTGCAATTGGCAAAGGCCGATACGGTGATGATCATGATAAGTACAACAATTCTCACTTTCATTTTTAAGAAGGTTTATTTAGTTTATTTTTCGTTTGAAAAAGAACGCGGAAACTACCTTTTTTCTTCGCTCTCCTACTTTAATTCAGAATCGGGCTCGTCTAAAAATCTATTTTTTTAAACCATCTCCAATTCGCTTACTATTTTGTCCTAGTTCTCGAGTTCATATCTTGACAATACTGCATATTCAGCGGCAAATGCGAAACTGAACATCCCTTCAGTCCGGTTTTCCCTGTGGTCGGCAATCCAGCCCTCCAATAGGTTAGTTGGGAGGAGCCCTTTGTATAGAAAGTTCTCGTAGCCGTAGTCAAGGTTACGCTGAAATGTATGAATATAGTTAGCCACATTTTCGTGGGTCGAATACACATCGACGTATCCACGCATCAAAACGCCATTGAACCAATTTCTGAAGCCGCTAATATCATAAGTGTAATAGTCCGTTTTCGTTTGTCCGGGTTTCGCGAAGTAGCTAAAGCTGGCATCCGACAATTTCGCTGCATCGTGCAGGTATTGGCTATCGCCGGTTACTCTCAATAAATCAGCAGCTCCGGAAAGCATGGTTCCACTGTTATAAGTGATCGCCGGTCCAACTCGATCCTTGCACGTGGTGCCTCTGCGGTAAGCGACTCCGTCAACAGTTTCTATTTGAGGATTCCGTGGCGAACAGCCTCCCATCATATCGTCGTACACACCATCAGGACGCAACAGGTGCTCCTTTTGCCAGTCGTAAATCTTTTTTGCGAAATTCAGGTAATAGTCACTTTTCTTCACCTGCTTGGTTTTTCGGGTTTTGCCGACAGCAGCATCAATATAGCGATGGGTGATCTCGTCGCTTTTGTCTTTATACAATTCATGCAACCAAACCAGCGGGCTCACCATTGGCCCGTTGCTACAGGAATGTTTGGAAACGTAACCCGGTCCCCAGGTAATACCGCCAATCTCTTCACCATTGCCATCCCGTGTGCAGTCCCATCCGTCAAGCACATAGTTTGTCAAATACTCTGCTTTCTCCAAATACATCCTGCTGTTGGTCAGTTGATACGATTCGAGGAGTTCGCGAACCAGCCACATCTGGTCGTCGTAAACATTTTCAACCCCTTCAACTTTGGCAGCTCCTTTGGAAGCCGCCCGATGGACGCCGTACACCGACCATTCCCGGGTTTGGGTGTAAGAGGTTAACTCGAAGGTTCCCAAATAGTAGGCTGCATTATCGTATAGGCTGTGCAGCAGATTTGCATAACGAAGAAAGTGATCTTGATAGAGCTTTTCATTCCCGTTCTCTTTCTGTGCTTTCAATCCATGAAGAATTGCATTGACTGCTTCAATGGCGGCAGTGTACATCCATACGCTTCCCGTCTCTTCGGAACGGACTCCAGTATAGGGATTATAGTACCGTGCCATGGCCATTCCGTTTCCTGAAAAGTGTGCAGCGACCGCATGGTCGGTTAGCTCCATAGCGCGTAAAAGGTTTTGCTCTGAAAGATTGATTTCTGCTGGACTGTTCTCCGAAACAGGTTTTGCCTTCGCTTCTCCGCCGACCACCATGATCAACACCAACATTAGTCCTTTAAATAAAATTCGCTTCATCATTGTAATCTTCAAATTCAATGTTTTTTTATTGTTTCAAGAATGGGAAAGCTGAAATCCTCAATCGGGCAGCTCCCATCGGAACCAAGGTAATGTCTTCCATAGGTTCGCTGGTCTGCACAGGATACCTAGGCTGAACGTCGACCAATCCGTATTGATCAATCTTCCACGAGGGAATCCGCCGGCCTTTCGCCTGAATCTCAATCGGTGTATTTTCCAACGAAAAAGGATAATCATCTGCCGGCCATCCTTTGCGAATAATCTTCAGAGATGCCTCCAGGTTATCCGGATCAAGTATCAGCCCGTAATTCCACGGGCTTTGGGGGTCAATTGTATAGGCCGGCCACTCCTCCGGATCAGCCTCTTTTTGCCATTTCGAATCACCAATAGCTGATTCAACACTACTGATTTTTTTGTATTCCTCATCAATTTTCAGTGAAAAAGTTAACGGACCATAATTGACCGAAACGCTGTTCTGATTTACCTTCCAGATGCGCGAAGACAGGTTCATGGGCAAGTTTAAACTCAGTTGATCTCCATCGGCCCACTCCCGATCAATTTTAATGTATGCACCCGCTTTGGCATATACATTGACGGAGTTTCCGTTCAATTGAAGCGAGGCATTTTCGCACCAACCTGGAATACGCAAATAAAGAGGGAAAGCCACATTTTGCTCCATCGTCAAACTGAACCGGATGTCTTCTTCATAAGGATAATTGGTTTCCTGATTCAATATGACTTCGGTGCCATCACCCACCTTAGCCGTTGTTACGTTTGAATTATACATGATGGCTGCCAAGCCATTGTCGTTGGTAGCCATCACCAGGTTTTGCAGATAGTATGGTAAAGCGTGTCCGTGATTATGCTGGCAGCAACGGCTGCTAAACGGATTCATGGTCAGAAATGGCCCGCGGTTATCAATTCCGGGATGGTGATTCTCGGCATCGGCCGTCACTCCGTTAGGACAAGTGATGTACCGAAGCGATTTCATATCACTAGTGAATGCGGCTGTAAAGCTATTAAACAAGACATCTTCGCAGTTATCAGCCCAAAGCGGATCCCCAGTAATGCGCATCATGATTCCATCGGAAGTCATTTGCTCCGCAAATCCGCAGGTTTCTGTTCCCTGGCGTGGGTCAATGTAGCCCAAGCGGGCATTTTCATCCGAACCAAACATCCCCCCTGGAACCTGTCCAAAAGTACGGCGAATGAGGTCATGAACATTGTAAGAAGCGTGATAGTGAGCTGAATCGCCTGACTGCATGAACCAGGTAGCCGGCTCGCGGAAACATTGGGCAATGTTCACATTGTGCCAATTGGGCAAACTCGATTTTTGCGTCCAATCGGCAGTATTGCGATGGATTTTCTCCGCCAGTTCGAGCAGAAAGGCATCGCCGGTACGATTGTACAACCAGTAGACGCTATATAGATTGTCGCCTCCCCTACTGTTTTGCCAGTAGCTCGATAAAAATGCCTCATCAGGCACAGTCATCTCAAATCGAAAATACTTAGTCATAAAATCAATGATTCGCTCATCATCGGTGTATTCATAATAATTCTGCAACGTAAACAACACAATCATGTTTGACCAGTAATCGAGATGGCCATTCGCAGCACGTGCTTCCGGACCAAACCAGCCACTCTCCTGCTGGCTGTTTAAAATACCATTAATCCAAACCATAGCTTCCTCTTTCATCTCCGGATCATCGAAGATGAAAGCCATATCAGAATAGCCTCGTAACCAGTAGGGTACTTCTTCCCAGCCATGATCTCCACCTTCGGATAACCAGGCATTATTATCCTTTTCCAGCCAAGCACTAATTTCGCCCAGATGTCCGGATAATCCGTTTTTTTGTAATTCCATCAATTTCAGAATCCATCCTTTAGGTTGGATACTTCCCAACGGAAGTTTGATAAAATGAACAGGCTGTAAGGGTGATTTATTACTTAAGTAGAAGTCGTTTTGCTGCTTAAGATCCGGGTGAACAGTCATGGTGACTTGCACATCGGCAGCTTGTTGCTCGCAGGATGAAAAGCTCACCAGAACGGAGAGACAAAGGGCTAAAGAATAAAAGATTCGTTTCATGTTAATGGAATTTATTTTAATGGTACCTTCTTTGATTATGGTCCATTTCAAGTACAACTTTAGCCTGTCAACTACTCATTGAAACGTCCTATTCTACCATTAATCGTCCAGTTCAGGTCCATTTTTAGTCCAGATAACTTCTTTTTGAGAAATCCTCCAGTTTTTTCCAAAATCATTATTTCCCTGAAAAAATAAATGGGTGCGGCCATCTTCATCTTTGAAGATGTGTGGATGTCTGGATTCGCAGGAATTCCATTCGCCGGGATCACCATTGGCTAAGAACGGCTTATTGCTCAACCGCTCCCAATGAACGCCATCATCACTTTTAGCAACACCAATCTGCTGAGGTCCATTATTGTATGCTCCCGCATAAAACAGATACAGGCTGTCGCCCCGTTGAATAATGGAAGCGCCCTCAACACAGCGCCCCTCCCACGGGTATTTCGGTGCTAGAATGGGTTCGTCGGTCAGTTGTTTCCAATCTTCGCGGTTAAAGTTGGTATTGAGCGGAGCAGCAGCGACTCCCTGCATTTGAATATCCATACTCGTATCGCGAGTTGCAAAATATAGCAGATAGCGATCCTCGAATCGGAAAACCTCGGCATCGATAGCACGCCCGTAGTTCCAGTCGCCCGTGGGCCGAAAAATCGGATTGGTTGAATTTCTTTCAAAATTAATTCCGTCATCGGAAACCGCATGACGAATCGCATCATTTTTCAATTTCCGTAAGTTTGATAGAACAAATGCACCTGCCCTTCGATAACCAGAGCCCCTGGTGCACATAAGCCTTTTTTCTTCGTAATCCCGGTCGGGCAGAATCTCGCCAACTTTTTCCCAATCGGTTAAATTGGAGCTTTTGGCAATCCCTATCGCCCAGCCGTTCATCGGATCCGTATTGTCTTCAAATGGTGGAATGGAAAAATACATCAGGTAATTTCCATTGAACTTGATAACATGCGGGTCTTTGGAAAAAGGAATTCCCCGGCGTAAAGTATCGCCAAACAGCATGATATCTGAACCTTGAGTTAATCCTTGTAAACAAAACAAGGCAAAAAAACAGTCACCAAACTAATCTTTTTTAACATTACCATCATTAGTTTTCTACATTCCATTCAAAACACTGACTTTCAACACAATTCACTTCAGACTCAATACCCTCTCATCGTTTCCTTAAGGTATGGAGATTAGAAATTACAAAAAAGGCCATCCGAGAATTTTGATTTAATTCGGATGGCCCTGTTGTCTCAACAAAGAGGGTTATAAGTCAATTTTCTGCACCGCTGAGAATATCATATCTTCAATACCTGCGATCTTCAAACCTACCCGTGCATAAACATAGTTCTGGGTTGGAGTAAGCGTCGGCACGGTCGCACTCATGCTAATGGCATTAGGACTAGCAATTTCGCCACCAGCAATTTCGTCACGGACTATAAATCCTCGAAAATCAACAAATTGTGTTTTACCGATGTACAGGTTAACACGCTCAATGTCTCGTGCATCTGCATCGGTAATGATTTTTTCAGCTTGAAAAGTCGCAGTCACATCGCGTCCGCTCGCCGAAAACTGAGCGTTGCGAATCATGTAATACGGCTCCACTTCAATATCTATGTTCATATCGCCGTTCAGGTTCACAAGAATAGTGTCAGAACCGGTTGTTGAATTCACCTTATTACGCCAAGGCCCTTGAGCCGAAGGAATAATCAGTTTATAAGTGCCATTGAACAACAGCGCTGAGTAGGATCCATCCTGATCGACTGTTACGTCGATAGGAACATCCAACAGCCATCCCGGCTCCCACAATTGAAAAATTACATCGTTGTAACTAACATTGATGGCTTCGCCGTTGTACACAATATTTCCCTGAAGCATGGATTCCGGGGCATCGTAATTATCCCACTCACATGAAGTAAGAAAACCGACTACGACTCCCAATAATATGATTAATTTTATTTTAGTCATCTTTCTACGTTTTTATTGGTTCGGATTCTTAACAATTTGTGGATTGTTATTTCTAATATCGTCATTGATAAATGAATAGTAATTACCCAGACGGAAGCGATCAGCACCCGTCACTTGTCCAGGAACGACTTGTTTAAAGACATATTTTTCGTTATTTGGGCTGCCCGGATCATAGTATTTGTATGGCCACAAACCAAACACGCGAGTACTTACTTCGTCGGCTTTCCAAGGCTGGTTTGTCAGCGGTGTTTGCTCACCGTTCCAGACAACATGGGCCAAACGCCAGCGTTTCATATCCCACAACTGATGTCCCTCAAAAGCCAGCTCAACTTTACGTTCGTGTGCAATCCGGTCGAACGACATATCAGCGGCAGTCAAATCGGTTGTAAAACCGGCACGACGACGCACCTCACTCAAGTATTCAGCAGCGGCATCTTCGTCACCCAGTTCAAAAGCGGCTTCGGCGGCATTCAAATATACTTCGCCCAAACGATAGCGAACCCACCAAACGTCACTTTTCAAACCACGTTGTCCCGACCCGGTAGCGGTATCCATAAATTTCCTGACATAAAAACCTGACTGAGCACTATACTCACGTCCATCAATTGGGCCATCAAATCCAACAACCTGACGAGGTGTGTCCGTTCCAGGAAGGTCTTTTCGCTGACCGAATTCATCTCCGGTAATAATGGTGCCATCAGCCAAAATATAACCAGCCCAAATATCCAGATCCTTTCCTTTAAACTTGGAGCCTGGCAACATCACAGTACCTGCCAAACGGGCATCACGACCAGCGAACATATCCAGCGGGCTGTTGAAATAGATGTAGTCGCCACCAGTCATCGTCTCAAAAGTTTGGAACGTATTGTCCAGAATTTCGAATGATTGAACCAGATTCAGCGAAGGATTGGTGCGTCCGCCTTCCAGATCTTCAGCTCCCGACCAAGGCTGATTCCATAAAGTCCACAAATTAGCTCGACCATCCCAGTTCTCACTTTGGATATAATCTCGTACAAAAATCACCTCCGTATTATTTGCTTTGTCAGTAAATAGGCTAGCGAAGTTTTCTGATAGATCTTCCTTCTTTTCGTACAATGAATAGGGCCCATTATCGATCAATTCTTCAGCTGCATTAAGGGCCATGGTATAATATCCTTCTGCCATACTGCTCGGAATACCAACCTCGCCGCCAGGTAAAGATACGCTAGGCGTATTGACACCATACTTCGCAATGGAAGCCGCATAAAGTGCCACCCGTGATTTCATTGCAAGCACCAAACCCTGAGTTGCACGGCTTTTCAGATTCACATCATTAGGAAGATCATTTTTGATATCATCCAATTCAGTAAGAATGAAATCATAAATTTCCGATTCTTTTGATCGTGGGTATTCCAAATATGACGCATCGCCGCTGAAATCGTAGGTTAACGGTTCCAGAATCAACGGAACTCCTCCCATACGTTTCACCAGCTCAAAGTAATTGACAGCACGCAGGAAACGTCCTTCAGCCACAAAGCGAGCCTTTACTTCCGGATCCAATTCTGCGGTGAGATCCGAACTGGCTTTTTGAATGTAGAGGTTGACTTCACGGATGTAGCCGTAATTCCACAATCCCCATTCGCCATATCCCCATTCGTTGTTTTTATGCCGCCAGTAATCGTCAAAGTTAGAGGCAAAGGCTTCGTCAAAATCTGCATAAGTCGACCAGCTATTCACCGACTGGTATTCAGGAATTCTGAAATACAAGTCTGAAACAACCGATAAAATCAAACTTTCATCGTTCCAGACTTGGTTATCCAGCAAAATATTAGTGGGCTCCCTGTCTAGAAAATCATCATCGTTGCAGCCCGAACTAAAGGCTAGCAAAAAGATTAGTATATAACTAAATTTTTTCATGTTCATGTTCATTTTTTAGGTTAGAAAGAAAGGTTAACACCAACATTTACCATTCTGTTTTGTGGATATTGCAAACCATTGGGTTCCATCACCTCCGGCTCCACACCCAACTTTTTCAGGTTATCAATAGAGAACAAGTTGTACGAGTTCACATACAAACGGACTTTTTGCATACCCACTTTCTGCACCAGAATCTGAGGAATTGTATATCCGACTTCCAGTGTTCTTAAACGCACATAGCGGGCATTGGTCAACCAAAAGGTAGATTGCTTATTGTAGTTGTTGTGCCAACCGGTATTGAAGCGCAATGCCGGATACTTACCCGCCGTCCATGGGCTGTTCAGATCATAGGGATCCTCCCGGTGCCAGCGGTCGTCATAGAATTGACTCAGCAAATTACCTGTATTTTGGTAGGGCCAACGCATTTCCCAGTTTTGGTTGTAGGAATAGGCTGAACCACCTGAGAAATCCGCTTTCAGATCAAAGCCCTTGTAGTCGGCACTAATATTAAAACCAAAATTTATGATCGGATTCCGATCCCTTGGAAAACCGATGGGGCGTTCATCTAAACCGTTGATTCGTCCGTCACCATTCACATCGTTGTATATGAAATCTCCAGGCAACATGGTGCGGTTTCCTTCGCCATCATTATTAATGGGATAACTGTTGATCTCCTCGAATGACTCAAACTGACCAATCGTTTCATATCCCCAGAAAACTCCGGTCCAACGATCTTCTGATGAGTTCCGGTAATGATCCCACGAATTACCAAAACGTGGTTTATATGATTCCAGAAATTTTTCACGGGCAAATGAAATGTTTCCACCAACAGAGTAATTCAAGTCACCTGTTTTCCCGTTGTAAACAATCGAAGTTTCTGCTCCCATAATGGCGTCGCTATTGACGTTTTCTTCAGGTAATAAATAACCTAATTCACTAGGAACCAGAATATCATATTTACGACCGCGTAAGCCTTCCCGCTTCCGGTAGAAATAGTCCACCGAACCACTCAATTTTCCGTTCATTGTGGAATAATCGGCACCGATGTCAGTAATGGTACTTGTGTACCATGAAATGGAAGTAACAGGTACTCCCCGATCTCGGGCTCCCGTAATAATCTCGCCATCCATGATTACAGCCTGTGAAGCATAATTATAACCTGTCAGGTAATCGAAATTACCAATCCCAACATCGTCATCCCCCAGTTCTCCATAGGAAGCACGCAGTTTCAAGTCAAAGCTACTATTACCCAATAAATTTTTGGCAAAATTTTCTTCAGTAATCCGCCAACCTACGGAAGCTGAAGGGAAGAATCCCCAGCGTTGATCAGAAATGAACTTCCAGGAAGCATCCTGACGACCAGCAAGTTCCAGATAGTATTTATTGTCGTAATTGTAGTTTAAGCGGCCAACATATCCAATGCGCGCACTTTCATCATCCCGATCATCATAAGTGTCGATATCCGGAAATTGAAGCAAAGGCAAAGCGTTGGTTTTTGGCACCGCATGAACCCAAACTTCCAGTTCTCGCCGTTCAATCCGTTCGTTTACAAATGTAGCCGCAATACCATGCTTACCAAATTCTTTGGCATAATTGAGCTGAGCCTGAAGCACTGTTTCTATATTCTTCCGGGTTCCGCGTTCTCTCCAGGGATTTAGATTCTGAAAAGTCACGCGGTACTCGTCCTCCTCAGGAAAATAGGAATAAGCTTCATAGGTATATTCGTGCCCGTTCATTAAGCGATCAGCAATATAATGCGAATAGGTTCCTTTCACGCTTAAACCATCAATTGGAATATCGTACTCACCGGTGAAGTTCAATTGCAGCACGCGCCAGTCTTCGGTCCAGTAACCCGATTTTTCCTTGGTTAGCAGTCCCCAGTTTTCGGCCATGTGCCCAATATTGTTAATATATTCAGGGTTATCATTGGCGTAAGGTCGCTCTGTTGGCCGGTTACGGAACAAGGCAAAGCGGGGAGCCCAGTAGTCATCGCCACCAGGAACACCCGGATTGTCGCGAGTTTCCATACGTCCGTTGATCGAAACACCAACTTTTAAACGATCGGTAATTTTCGCATCGATATTGGACTGAAAGTTGGTTCGTCCAAAAGTAAATTCACGCCCCAACATGGAATTTTGATCCAGACGAGTAACCGATAAATAATAGTTGATTTTATCAGAACCACCCGACGTACTCACGTTAACAGATGTTTGCGGCGAATTGGGTTTGATGATAAAATCATACCAGTCGAAACTTTGATAACCAGGCTCTGTGCCTGTCTGCCACTTGTCCAGTTCGTCACGGGTAATGTTGGTACTTCCATCCAGGTTCATTTCAGCATAGGCTTTACCAAGCATCCACTCATAGGCACCAACCGTTTCCGGAAAACGGGTCCAGTTTTGCCAGCCCGTGTAAGCATCTACGTTAATGGTATTTTTTGTACCCAACTTACCACGTTTGGTAGTCACAACGACTACCCCATTTGCAGCCCGTAACCCATAGATTGCAGCCGAAGCATCTTTTAAAACGGTAATACTTTCAATGTCGTTTGGAGAAAGGTTATTAAACTGTCCGGCATCTTTTTGAATACCGTCAATAACATACAGGGGGTTACCCATGTTACGAATTTGAATGTTGGCACTAGCTCCAGGGCGTCCATCCGGCATCCGAAAAGTTACCCCGGCAATTTTACCGGCCAGTGCTCCCGAAACGGTTGTTGAATGTACTCGGTCCAAATCTTCAGATGTCACACCAGAAATGGCTCCTGTCAACGATTCTTTCTTTTGAACACCATAGCCAATTGCGACCACTTCTTCCAATCCAATGGAAGATTCACTCATGGTAATATTAATAACGCTCTGGCTACCCACTTCAACTTCAAGGGATTCCATTCCGACAAAAGAGAAAACAAGTGTTTTACTCCCTTCTCCCATGTTGATGGTGTAATTTCCATCCAGATCGGTAATGGTTCCCTTGGTAGTTCCCTTGACAACCACAGTTACGCCGGGCATTGATTCCCCACCCGAGTCGACGACCTTTCCGCTGATCACCTTAGCCTGCGAATTTTGTTTAGTGGTTAAGACAACTAAATCGTTCTCCGAAATCTTATAACTGATATCCGACCCTTTAAACATTCGATCCAGAATGCCTTCTACGTCCGCATTTTTCACGGTAAAATCCACCACCTGATCGATGTCGGTGAAATCATCGTTAAAGAAAAAACGAAAGCGACTTTGATTCTCGATTTCAGTAAAGACTTCCCGAATGGTTTTTCCACGGTAGTCGCCGTCAAACTTTGTATTCTGTGAATACACCGAGGCGTTTACCTGTACCAGAAAAGCCAAGATAAAAATGGCTGTTAGTTTCATCACAAGCAATGTTTTTTTAAGCTTACCCCTCGCAGGGAAAACAAATCCAATTCGATTTTTTTTCATACATTTGGTTTGTTAAATGGTTAACAATAGATGCTTGCAGCAGCTACCAACTTATGCAGCATCGATTAAAATTTAACTCAATCATTTTTCAAAGGGAGCAGATGTATCAATCTGTTCCTTTTTTTTCATCGTAAGTGCTTTTTAAAATTTCCAGTTCTTGTCAAATCTTTATTAATGGTTACTATTTTTCCTTTTATTTCATACGATATTGGAGAAGTAGTGGTGATCACATCCATCACCTGTTGCAAGGTTTCATCCTCAAGTGCGCCGGAGAATCGATAATTTTCAATATCTACCGATTCAAACTCGAACGTGTAATCGTACTTACGCCCGAGCTTCACGACCAAATCCTTGAGCATCTCACTCTCAAAAATTAATTGATCATCTTTCCAGGCAATCAATGGCCTTGGATCAATATTGGTCAGGATGACCATTCGTGGATCGCCACTGGCGACTGCATCTTCCTTGTTTTTATAGAACGAAGCTTTTGAGTTTGGAGTCAAAAATACGCGGTCACCGATGCGCTCTATTGCGTGATTTAACTTCACTTTTCCTTCCACCAAAACTGTTTCAATGAGCGGTTCATCTTCGTATGCCTGTATATTAAATTCGGTTCCCAAGACTTCTACAAGAAAGCCGTGGGCATTGACCACAAATGGAAGTTGTTCGTTTTTGGCCACATCAAAATACCCTTCACCAACCAGCGAAACATTACGTTCGGACTCGCTGAAATTTGTTGAGTATCTGAGGGTACTTCCTGCATTCAACCATACCACAGAGCTATCGGGCAAAACCACCCGGGACTTCGCTCCTAGCGGAGCTTCAATTTCGCAGTAGGAAGCAGCATCCAGTTCACCTTGGGCATTCAAAAAGTTGACAAGCAAGCCGCCCATCACAAATGAAAGCACGACAACGGCTGCAATTTTTGTGATTTGGATGTATAATGGAACAGACCGGGAATCTTTCTCCTGCTCCTTTTGTTTGATCTGCCTTTTAATTTTTTGAAATGCATCATCGTTAATAAAATGACCGCTAGCCCGGTAAGTTTCATCTTCCAAGTTTTGAATCATTCGTTTTTTTAGCGCTACAACCGATTGTTCCTTTTCAAAAAAAGCCTCCAGCTCATACAGCTCCTGCAGACTGCAGTCTCCTGCATGAAGCTTTTCAAACAGCTGAAAAAATCGGGGTTCTATCGTTGAATTCTTTTCCATATCACAGGTAATACAAGAAGTCAAAACTGAACACTCAAAAAAAAATGATTTTTTTTTGAGAACTTTTAGCAATTTGAACCGAAATGCTCTAAAATGAGTAGGTTGGCAAATAACAAGATTAGCAGATAATGGTAATAAGTCCTGATAACAAGGTCAGTATGGACTAACAGAAAGCGAGAACACCATGACACAGGCAAAAAAGGATGAAAAGATACTCTCCTTTCAGATGCTCTTTTAAAAATTTAGTGGTTCGGTAGATTTGGTTTTCAACCGTTCTAATAGATAGATTTAGTTTACCGGCGATTTCGGGATTTGACATACCTCCCATGCGGCTCATTTTAAAGACATTACGCTGCTGTTCGGGAATTTTCAGAAGTAACGAGCGTATTCGCTCATCCAATTCACTGAGTTGAAGTTGAGTGTCAGGACTATCGTCGAAAGAAAGGTTGGAATTCAGGACGTATTTCTCATATTTTTGTCGCACAACCTGATGTTTCATATAATTAAAGACCTTATTCACTGTCATTTGGTAGATGAAACTTTTAAACGATCTATCCTCGTCAATATCTTCCCTCATCTCCCAGATCCGTAGAAAAACATCCTGTACAATTTCTTCGGCAACAAAAGAATCTTTCAAATAGGAAAAGGAAAATTCATATAGTCTTTCACCATACGTTACGAAGAGCTCTTGAAAGGCTTTCATATCGCCCTTTTTCATCTTCATAACCAATAATCGATCGATATTTCCAGCCTGTTTATGCACTAATTTTATAAGTTAATCCTTCAGTACTCCAGTAAAATAAACGTTAAGAAGGTAGCAATTATTCATAAAACCACCAGATGGTTCCATCTTTTTTCGTCTGGCATCTTAATCTAGAAAATTGCTTTTTCAAAGTAAACAAAAAAAATGTTTACAGTACCCTTTTGTTGACAGGCCAAATCCAACAACAAAAGAATAACTGCAAACACACTTAACTACTTAAAAACTACTACTAATTAATCTCTTTTCATTCTGACTATTTTTCCAACAGCTTAATAAAGTACCCCCCTACAACCGAACGAGCCTGAAAACCGACCTGCTTCGCGCTGGGCGTTTCATACCAATCGCTCATAGGAACACGATCCGGAGTTTCCGTAACAAAGGCATGCAAAGGATCGATAAACTTCTGGAAAGTTTCTTTATCATTAGCCAAAGTCGCTGTCCACACAATCCAGTCACTCTTGGTGTATGTTCTACGGTTATCCAGTGGCAAACCGTATTTGTTTTGTTTGGTCAGGTAATAAGCTATTTCTTTTTGAGCTACCTCTTCCGGGAAAATACCCAGGTTTAGCAACTTGTCCCATACCAGATTGTATTTCTGACTCCAAGTTCCCGGCTTATCAAAAGTTAAACGATAGTGATCGCCATCGTCGGCCATCTTCATCCACTCCTGCGCCATACTTTTTGCTTCACTAGTATATTTTTCAGCCACATCGTTTTTACCCAGCATTTCTGCCAGTTTTCCGTAACCGGCAATTCCCATAATGGCTTTTGCCGAGAGGTTTACATTGTGGGCAAAGTGACCGGCAAAATCGTCGGTGCAAAGTTGGTTTTCCGGATCGAGTCCGTTCTCCATCAAGTAATTTGCCCAAGTTGTTAGCACCTCCCAGTGTTCGGCTGCATAATCGGCATTTCCTTCTACATCGGCAATGGCTGCGGTTAAAATAATCATATTTCCACACTCTTCAACAGGCATATCGCCGCCATAGGTTTGCCCGTTGGCTAAGGGATACGTTCCCACATCGTGCGCAGCAAAAGGCTTGTCCCATTTTCCGCTTTCTGAATAATAGAAAATCGGGTTTAACATTCCTTTTAACAGTTCCGGATTGTATTTCAGGAACAAAGGAGCCGAAGGATAAGTTACGTCAACTGTTCCGATAGAACCGTTACTAAAGTTTTCCTTGGACAAAAACAAAATGTTACCCTGCGTATCTTTTACCAATTTGTGAGCGGCAATAGACTGACGGAATGCCAGCACACAGAGGTCGCCATAGTTTTCACCTCCGGCTTGCACGGTTTCGTTCCACAGTTGATTGTCAAATTCAGCACTGTGGTTCATCACTTCTGTATATTCAGCCGAGGCTGCCTGAAGCGCATCGTTAATAGCTACCGTACCGTCTTTGGTCCACCAGCCCTTCAGGTTGTCTCCAAAGTACTGAATCGACTCCAGATCATCATAGGCCAACATCACATAACCGGCTGCTTCGTTCCCAGAAACGGTTCCCAAATTGTCGACATAAACCATGGCAGGCATTTCTTTCACCGGCCGGGTGGTCATACTGCCAACTCCAGTTACTTTTCCGTTTTGTTCGAATTCCTGCTTCGAGCTAAAGTATTCCGTAATTGACAAACTGGTATTTTCAGATTGATTGGCTGCCAGGTAGACATACCCCCAATCTATGCGAATGTTATCGCCTTTTTTCTCTAAAACAGGTTGTTCTGTTGTTCCTGCTTTTACGAAATTGACAGATCCTGCCGTTCCATTGGTTACTTCTACCTCCTGAGCAGGAACATTGACCGCCCATTCAGGAGTGGCTTCAATATAAACCTGCACTTCGTGCTCGCCACCGTCATTCGCCACCACTTGGTAGTTGATGTAATTCACCGGGCGTGCTAACAAATCCAAGTCGCCGGGTAATAGAGGAGATACAAACTGAAGCTTCAAATCAACTGGTCCGCAAGCAAACTCGTAGTGCGTTTGCGTGGCTGAAAGCGACACGTTAGTTTGCGTGGCTGTTTGTGTAAAAACGTCTTTATCCGGACTTTGCTGAAACAATCCAAAATCGACATACCCCCCACCCGTGAGGTTGTGGCAATGCGAAGCGATCACATTCGTCTCTCCCGGCTTAAGCAATGAACGGTCAATTTTCAAAATGACATTGTTGTGCCATTCATAATCCGTTTTCACCAGTTGTTTCCCATTCAAATACAGCTCGAAAATATCGTCATGCGAATAGATGAGGTACATTTCTTCATCCGGTAGATTTGCCGGAATGGTAAACTCGCGTCGAACCCAAATATCTTTTGTATTCCAAACGGTACCAAGCGTAGGCATGTCCCGGGTTCCAAATGCTCCTTCGCCGGTTTTCCATGAATCATCAATAAAATCAGCTTTGTCCCAGCCTTTGGCAGGCTCATTCATCGTGTACTGTCCTTCCCAAGAATCAATGTTAGCCATCGGCACAATGGGTACCCAAGGCACATCTACCTGACCTAGGAAACGATACACCTGACCGTCAACACGAACAGCTCCCACTAAGGGATGCTGCTCACCGGTCCAGTGCTTCACTGGTTCATCGTACAATTTGTCCGTCATTGACCAGGCACTGGTGTATGGATCAATAGTAATTAACGGATAAGCAGGAGCCCGCAGTTCGATCGTTGTAGGTACTTTTGATTTGCTATTCGTTTGCGCACAAAACGAAAATGTAATTCCAGCCAGAATTAATACTAAAAGGAAATATGGCTTTCTCTTCATCGTCAGTTGTTTTTAATTGAGTTGAGTTGATTCATTTTTGCCAGTCTGTTACTTTCTATCATCCCTAAACATATTTTATGAGGGCCTGGCAGTTCTATAAATTGTATGATTAATTTCTATTGGGTTGTTTGTAACAAATACAGCTACGCCGAATAATTTACTCACGATATTTCAAAAAAAAGGATGTTGCCGTTTTTTGTGGCAACATCCTTAATAACATTAACAAATATCTTTTTCTACCATTCGATAGCTTGGTCTTCGTCAGGGATCTGAGTGTTAATTTTACGTTCTAGAATCAGCGAACCACGAACCGTATACGAGATGTTCGCATTCGGTACCGAAGTATAATCTGTAAAACTGTAATCTATGTTGCTGATGGTGACATAGCGATGCAACAGATACGGACGCGTAGCATCCATTGTTTCTTCCACAGAAAATACCGGAGTGCCAAACACCTGAAACTCTATATCAGAATTATCAGCAGTCAACGTAACCTGCTTGGTTTGTTCGTTGAAAATAGCATTAATCTTATAATTACGTCGATCGGTACGATCCTCGTCCACCGTACCAGCGTAGAAAAATACCGTGTTCTCATCGACCACGTAAACAGGAACCTCGCTTTTCACAATGGCTGCGTCGTCCTCGTAGCCTTTAAGGTATGTTTTTAGTGCTGTACCACTGTATATTCCGGAATAATCGTTGAAAGGCATCACCCGCAGCAAAGCTTTTTTGTAGTGCTTTCTCGGATGAGCAACATAGTCGTACGACGGATCATCAGTCACAGTCAGTGGAAGCAGCCACTTGTCCACCAAATCGATATCATTCAATGAGAAGTCGATGTTCAGCAGAGAAGTGTTCTCTCCTGCCCTAACCTCTACAGTTTCGGGCATCGAAAAATACTCGTTTGTCAGCTCCTCATAGTAAAGCTCGGTCCGGCTCTGGTACTGCTCTATATTTAGTCTCGCCAAGGTATCCGGATCAATAGCCACATGGACAGTCATATCTTGGTCATTAGTCGTCGATCCGCTGACAACCACCGGCAATCTGTAGGTTGAAATACTATCTTCGGTGTAGCGGACATAAATTCGTGTAACGCCTTGCTCATTTAGTGGAGCTTTAAAAGAAATGTAACGCTCGTATTGCTCTTCAGTCCATTCATCGTTGCAGGAACTGAACAAAAGCAGTCCAGCCAGCAAAGACAACAGTATACTATATCTCTTTTTCATATACATCTATTGTTTTAAAGATTAGTCATTATAAGTCCAACCAGGGTTTTGCGTGAGGCGTTTGTTGCGCTTCAGCTCACTATGCCTGATTGGCCAGAACCACATTTTGCGCGAGAAGGTCGATTGAAGCGACCACTCGGCGACCGGTGTGTGAAACAAGTCTTTCTGCTCGCTGGTCATCAACACATTACATCCATAAATAGGCAGAGACTCTTCAATGGGAGCATCTTTCCAGCGACGCAGATCGTAGTAACGCTGTCCTTCGCCCAACAGTTCAATCTGACGTTCGCGTTTTATAGTTTTCCGGAACTCATCCTGGCTGGCATAAACCTCAGCCGGATAATCTGGAACACCACCGCGAATTCGAACCGGGTGAATGCCTTTTTTCATCTCGTTGATATCGCGGCTAATGGCATAGGTTGTAGTACCATCCCACGATGGAATATTGTACGATCCTGTCAATTCGTTTAAAGCTTCTGCGTACATCAACAGAATATCGGCATAGCGAATCGCAGGTTCAAGCTTTGGAACGATGAGATCAATATATCCATCCCGGTATGTATCACGTGGATGTACAAATTTCATCACACCAATTCCGGTCCGAAGCCAAAACATCGTATTGGTATAACCGTTACCATCACCCCGGTAATAAAACACTTGCTTTTCTTTATTCTTCTCTTCCGGTTCGTTTTCCAGATGCCAAACACTACCATTGTATGCCACTGAAGCATAGAAACGGGGCTCCCGTTTAGCATACTGCAAAGATACACCTGCTTTCAACGGCTTGTACAGGCCATTGTCCACATCTTCCTGACTTACGTATCCGCCCAGACGCTTACTACCATCTCCGCGACCAATCTCCGTATCTTTCCCCGGAGTATCTGTTCCATCGTTCATGTAATACGCATCAACTTGCTTCTGAGTCAGACCGTGCGTATTCCAGCCGTTGGCAACACGCGGCAGCTGATGCGCAACCATGGCCTGACCTTTTTCTCCACCATTGTCTCCACGTGTGAAGATCAATTCCGGATTCTCGGCACCGGCAGTACCATTAAATACCGATCGGTAGGATTCAAACGGGTCTATATTCTTCCATCCCTCTGGCCAATTCTTATCCGAGAATTCCGCATCGTAAGGTGGGACAATTGTTGGAGGATAGGAAGAGTTACCTGTTTCGCGGAAGTTTGCAGTATACAGTTCATACACGCCAAGTTCCATTACATCTCTGGCAGCTGCAGCGGCCTTCGCCCACTTTTCTTCGTCGTAGATAGTCGATAATAGTTGGTTTCCTTCATCATCTACCAACTCCATGGCGAAATCATCTGTGTTTCCGTTCATCAGCGGACTCGCTGCGTACAACAAAACCTTTGCGCGAGCGGACAGCGCTGATCCTCGTGTTGGTCGTGCTACAGACAAGCGGTCACGGCTCAGCTTCAACCCCTGCGCTGCAAGTACCATTTCGGCGGCGATAAACTCAGCACATTCCTCATACGAACTACGTGGGTGTTGCCACATCGTCATAGCTCGCAGTATAATCAATTCCATCTTCCGGCAGCAAAGGTATCGGACCGTACTTGCGTAAAAGAAGCCAATAGTAATAGGCTCTGACAAAACGAGCCTGAGCTTTATAGTCTGCTATTTCATCCAGAGTC